>NZ_CP056124.1 GCF_018219155.1 Moritella sp. 24
TACCGCTGTCAGCGCCATGACTGAGGCTCGGCCAGCTATCGTATATGTTGACGTAAACAAGCCGACCATCAGTAATCAGATTAAATTCTATGACGCGCCAGTTATTCACGACAGGCTTGCTTTTGATGCTGAGTGTCTTGATATGGTGCCTATCGACACCGACGAGTTACGCGGCTATTTAATACCAAAAACATTATATGTTGGCGGCAGTCACAAAAAAACACTTCATCACATGATCACGTTTGATGACCTTTCTTTCGATCTGGTCCCAATCGACACCAACTCACTAAAAGGAAATGGGTAACAATGCTAAAAACCTCAATTGACGTTAAAGCTACTATCGACGGCACTACTATCACTATTTCATCATCAAAATTGATGGATCGTTTTTTTACAGCTCGGGACTTATCAAGTATTGCGGAGGTCCCGTTTTTCCGTATTGCCACTGTTGAGTGGGGTTATGGATTTATTGAGCAAATTGACGGTAAGGATAGTGTTGCCCCTATCCCAACAGATTCAACAGGCCTTGAAACTATCGTGTTTGAAAATACACCTGACCTTTCATATATTAACAATATCATTGGTTTACGCTGCGTATTACCGGCGGGGGCGATCCCTGACGGTCAAGTTAAAACAGTATCGGCACTCAGTGTTAAGGACGCACAGGGCAACTGTATCGCCATCAGCGCAGTGCTTCCTATCCCCGTAACGTCAGACCGCCTGTTGCAGTTTGATATTGAAATTCACGTAGATGTAGACGAGGACGCGTAGCGATGACAGAGCAGGCCCACTCAACACACTATCCCGATCAGGGTGCGCTGGTATTGCACAGTTCGATGCAGTACGGCGAGCCAATGGCAAGTGAGGCGATTAACCGCAACTTTCACAACGTCCTGACTCACGGCGTTTACGAAGGCTTTGATTGCACACTTGCTGGTGGATTAGCTGTCACTATTGCTGGCACTGGTAAACAGCATACGTTGGTAGCGCGACACGAAAAAATATCACTGACAATCCACGCGCAGCACCCTGCTAGTATCGTGGTCCCAGTGGGTAGAAGTACCTTGGTTGTGGATTCATTTTACCAGTACGGGGTGCAAACCAAGCAAACCAAATCGTCATCTAGTATTAATGCGGCAGAATATAAGATTATCGCCATTGATGCAGTGTTGCCGCATCATGTTATCTTGGCTGAATTTGATGTACCAGCCGGTGCGACAGCACTGACAGATCTCATGATTGATTACTCTACCCGTAGTACGGGCGGAATAGGCATCGCGGAGCATCTTAATCAGTATGACCCTCACTCCCAATACGCCCGTTTAGAATCGCTAATCTCTGCATCGGCGCTTGCCACTCGCGGCAATGCAATGGCAATAGAGAATGCCGGTAAGGCGCAGCAGGCAAAGGCCGAAAGAGATAGCCACCTTAGCGATGGCAACCCTCACGATCAATACGAACTTGGTACTAACCAAGCCTCTGATTTAGACGTAAAAGAAAAAAGTAACGTCAAGAAGCATGTGAAACTGCCGCAGCTATGGAAGGCCATTCAGCAAGAGATTGCGAGCCACCTAAATAAGACGCAGCCACATACTCAGTACGAGCGAGTTGATAATGAGGCCACTGATAAAGACATTGGCGACGTATCGACAGCTAAAAAGCATGTGAAGTTACCACAACTTTGGAAAGCAATAACCAACAAAATAAAGGCCCACCAGAGCGAGGAGGATCCTCACTCCCAATACTCGCGCCTGGAATCGCTCATATCGACAGCTGCGCTCGCTACTCGCGGCAATTCAGAGGCCGTACTAAGCAT
This sequence comes from Moritella sp. 24, assembly GCF_018219155.1. Classification (NCBI taxonomy): domain Bacteria; kingdom Pseudomonadati; phylum Pseudomonadota; class Gammaproteobacteria; order Alteromonadales; family Moritellaceae; genus Moritella; species Moritella sp. 24. The sequence continues at coordinate 1,817 of NZ_CP056124.1, forward strand.
GGGTAAGATACTCGGCATTGAAGAGCAGCTGCGCACGGCAGAGAAAAAAGTGGTTACGCTAATGGCTGGGGAAGTGTTCACTGGTGTAGTCGAGCTGCCAGGTGGTCATGTCGCTAGTGATTTTGATGTGTTTATCATATCGGGCGCAGATCTTGGCGGTGTATTCTCATCGCCCCACGGCGTTCAAGGTATGCTTGACTTCCCATCGAAGACATTTTGCGCGGGTGCAACGCAGTACCCTTGTGGAATTAAAAACGTCACCGAAAAAACATTCACAGTAGCCTCAACTCACAGTCGCGCACCGCTGCTTAAAGTTGTTGGCATTAAATATTAATTAAAAGGAAAAATTAAAATGAGCGTAGCAGACCTAGAAAAGGCGGTTAACGAACTTACCGCATCATCGAATGAACAAACACAGGCATCAGCAGCCCTTTCAACTACGGTATCTGAAAAAATTGCAGATATTGACAAGAAAGTAGATTTATCAATCTCGCAGCTAGAGACTGAATTTGAAGATCACTCGTCAAAGTTGACCATCATTTCAACAGATGGTTATCGAAAGGCCATTGAAGATGCAAGTGGTGGTTTAAATACGGTCATTTACGACGCGCAAGGTAATCCGAACGTAATGTATGTGCAGCAGCGTTTTAATCTTGAAGATGCTAACGCAGCGCTTTTGGCTCGCACTGGCATTGATTTTAAATTGGGTGTGGGTACGCCAACAGCATTTCTAACGAATGGTGTGCCACGTTCTGAAATCTTCATTGGTCGATTTTTAGCGTCATCAATGGGTGCAGGTACCGCCGTCGTTGGTGGCGTGCAGCCTAAAACGTCTGTTAACTTTGATGCTGCCCGTGAGCTATGCACGAGAAAAGGCGATGGCTGGCACTTAATGTCGATCCATGAGCAAGCGGCGCTAGCGCTGTACGCATTCATTAATAACACAATCCCACGCGGCAACACTAATTACGGTCGAAGCCATGAGTGCAAATGGGAATCTGCTCGACGCTCCGATAACGGCGTACCTGGTGAAGCATCAGGTACAGGCCGTTCAGATACAGGTAAGGGGCCTGCATCGTGGAATCATGACGGTTCGCCTTTCGGTGTTGCAGACTTAGTGGGTAATACATGGGAGCACGTTGATCAACTCTTGCTTGATGATGGGCAATTCCTTGTAACACCTGATAACAACCCTGGCATGGCAGAGGCGGAGTGGAGTCGATTGGCTGCGTTCTTGGATTCTACCTCTGACTCGCAATCTGGCAATGTAGGTTCACCAATATTTAATAGCTCGGTGACTAAGCGAAACGGCCCTGTTGATGATGATGGTACAGCTCATGCTTATATGCACAATGCCAATTTTGCCGCAATGTTAAAAACAGAGAGTTACGCGGGTAATGAATTACTGCGACAGCTGCTCATTGAATCTGAAGATCCAGCGAGCGTTGGTGGCTCTATCTATGCACGAAATCACGGTGCGCGCTCCCCGCGGCGAGGCGGCAGCTGGAACAATGGCTCTAGCGCCGGTCTGGGTGCTCTCGACCTCTATCTTGCTCGCACGGGTGCGTACAGCAACATCGGGTTTCGCCCTGCTTTCTTTGGGTAGTGGTTACTGTTATTTGGTTTCGTGCGCGATAGCGCACTTTTAGAATTTTAAATTAAACGTGAGTGTGACAAGTGAGTAAAAATCTAATTATAGACGAGAAGTGCCGAGAAATGATTATGTATGGGTACGTCGCTATTCGACAATTCCCCAAGCATGAAAAGCACGTTCTTGGCGCTGAGATTAGAATGTCTATGTTACAGGTTCAGCGCCTTATCATTACAGCGCTGAAACGCTACCACAAAAAGACCACGCTCACGGATTTAGACATTGAGTTATCCATCCTGCGTCGCCGCGTGAGGCTAGCCAAGGACCTAAAGTACATCGACCTCAAGCGCTATGAAATTTGGGCTGGTTACATGGTAGAAATAGGTCGCATGGTTGGCGGCTGGATACGCTCAGTAAATGGTAAAAAGGTATCGGCATTATGATTACGCGCTCCCCGCTACGAGGCGGCAACTGGAACAATGGCTCTAACGCCGGCCTGGGTGCTCTCAACCTCAATAATGCTCGCACGAATGCGAACAACAACATCGGGTTTCGCCCTGCTCTTGATTACGCCAGAAGCAGTTTTCCTACGGGAGGCTGCCAGTGCAAGTTTGAAAAGGATGCAGGTACCTCAGCAATTGCTGAAACATTGTATACATCTATTGATGCGTCAATAGAATGCGCTTACGAAGAGATTTATGCTTTTGAAAACCTACTTTCAGCGGCGTATTCATGCCGAAAGGGTAAATCTAAAAATCAATCTGTAATGAAATTTTTCGATAACTTAGAAGAAAATATCATACAGATACAAAACGAGCTTATGTGGTGTGAGTACGCCCCGTCGCCGTACCATCAATTTTTCGTCTTTGAGCCTAAGCGCCGGTTAATATCAGCGCCAAACTTCAAGGATAGAGTTGTTCACAGGGCTATATATAATATTATCGAGCCACATTTCGACAAGACGTATATTTACGATTCATACGCCTGCCGCCGTGGAAAAGGAACGCATAAAGGAGCTGATAGAGCGCAAGCGTTCATACGCAACGTAGAGCGTAAAAGTAACAAGGCCTACGCGTTAAAGGCCGATATATATCATTATTTTTCAAGTATCGACCACGGTATTTTAAAGCAGATATTGTCTAAAAAGATCAAGTGCCAAAAAACATTAAGCTTACTTGGTTTTATTATTGATACTAGCCCTGCTGATGAGGTGGGGGTCGGTATTCCCCTGGGTAACCTTACAAGCCAAATGTTTGCCAATATCTACCTTAACGAGCTGGATAGATATGCAAAGCATTACCTAAAAGAAAAGTATTACATACGCTACATGGATGACTTTGTTTTTATCGGACCAGATAAGGATAAGCTGCATGGAATACGCGTAGATGTTGAGAAATTCCTATGGGAACAGCTGAGATTAAAGACAAACTCAAAGACGCAGGTATTCCCGATCGCAAAAGAGAGGGGTCGCGCCCTGGACTTCTTAGGATTCAGAATATACGCAACACACCGCTTACTAAGAAAAAGCAGTGTTAAGCGCATAAAATCAAACCTAAAAAAATTACGAAAAGGTTACGCCGCAGGTAGCGTCACAATACGTGAGATGCAGCAATCGGTGCAATCATGGCTTGGACACGCCAAGCACGCGCAGACATATAATTTACGACGCACCCTATTTTCGGTGCCTTTTATTAAAAAACCGGAGTGAAAAACAATGACATTTACTTATATTTTTGGTGGTGAACGCCACCACGATACAACCAATGGGTACATGGCCGCACTTGGCATGAGTGAAGAACAAATTAAATCAACATTGCTACAGCAGCAATTTGAAATCAAACAGCTTAAAGCGGCGTGCGTAAAGTGGCGCGATGGCAAATTAAAGTCGGTAATTGACCGCATTGAGCAGCACGAGCGAGATAGTGTTATTGATGAGCAATATAAAACGTCAGCAACAACAGGTGAGCAGTATTTACTTTTACTTGAAGACAGAAAGGCACTCTGCGACTACCCTTCATCCCCTCTATTCCCGTACTGCGAGCGACCAGTGCTAATTGCAAGCGCTTAAGAAAGCGGTTAGGCACTCAAATTAATTCCACCAGCCCTGCTTTTTAAGTAGGGCTTTTTTCGTTCTAACGCACCGTCTTTTTATCGCTCCTCATACAATGCAATTTAATTATGAGGAAAGCACATGCAAGAAGTGGCAAATATTATCGGAAGTACCGAGTTGATAGCGGTTGCCTTAGCAATTGTGGGTGGCCTTGGTTCATTTTTGCAAGGCTGTCGAAATGGTGAGTTAAAGCGCACGTTCTTCAACTTACTTACTGAGTTAATCCTGGCAGTGATTGCAGGACTTGCCATTTTGAACTTGGGCCTATGGCAAAACTGGCAACCAGCGTTAACCAACTCATTAATTTTAATTTTAACGAACAATGGTGGGGATACGTTGGCAACCGCTAAAACGCTATTAGCCAAGGCCCTGAAACGAAAATTCAACTTAGGAGAAATAAATAATGGGTGATCTATACAGTCAAATCATAAGTGGACTACACAACCCATATGTAATTTCTGGTGCTGCACTCCTGCTTATCGCACTGGCCGACCGTTACATCATTCGCCGTGGCTGCGTAAAACTGTTAGATGTGAAAAAAGGTGAATCCAATAAGGACTACGCCCGTTTCGAACTGTCATTTCAGTCTAGCCAACGCTTTATTCGCAGTGAGTTAACTTACACGGTACGTGATAAAGAAGAGCCGACAACCGTTATCCACGGAAAAGATGGTTCGCTCGACTTTTCACACAAAGGCCTTAACCGTGAATACTTACTTGTTGATAAAAAACTACTTCATTCCGGTACTTGGGTGGTTGATGTAAAAGTGACAACAACGGGTAGCCGCATCAATCCATTTCATAAGATATTCGCCATTGAAACACATATTAAAAAAGAGGTTGAAATAACACTATGAGCTCTCTGAATAAAAAGTCATATGCTGTTTTTGAGTTTGATAACTTTTCCACTGCAGGTCTTAAAAAGTTTGCCGCGCAGCTTGCGCAAAAGGATGCTGCAGTAGCGAGCATTACCGCCACGAATCGCGCCACCAAAAAAGATGGCCTACCAACTAAGCGTGCAACGTTCTTTTTTGATAACCAACAAAAAGCGGAGATCACAATCGGTGAAAAAGGCGACATCATCACTTTGAAAGTGAATGGCAAGCCACAGCCTACCGGTTCACCCGCTAACCTTGCTAGCTTTGCCAAACACATAGCGGGTGTACTGACTGCCGCGCAACCCGCCTTTGATAAATCACTCAAGCGCCGCCTGGATAAAATCAAAGTCGATACACCGCAAAAGAAACCGGCTAGCCGCACAAACAAGGTCCGTATTGAAGAGGCTAAATCTTTGCTTGCACAGGCGAAGAAAAACCTCAGTCAATTACGTGTGACATCAAATGAACAACTCGAAATGTTAAGAACAGGGAAGGAAAAAGAAACCCAGTTACAAAGCGAGTTCAGCGCCGAAAAAACACGTAACAAAGAACTCAAAGCAACCCTAGCGGCGTTAACTAAATAACAAGTGGAGTAATTCAGTGAATACATTTAATTTAGAACAAGCGGTGAAGGTCGTTAACCGCATGGTGTTCGACCCAAAGAAACTAAACCAAGAACAAACAGCGATGCTACTGTCTGGTGTTGGCTGTGAGCTGCAGCTAGAACCAGTGTCGCTTGAAGATGTAGAGCAAACTTATTTACTTAATGCGCTAGTGGCTGATGACCACTTACTTTCAGCTATCACAACCCGTGTAAACAAGCTTGAAAGAACTATGCGTGCTTTTGTTAAGTCATTAAATGGTTCGTTAACCGGTAGTGAGCTGGTGGCTGGTGCAGATGTAGACCCGGATAAATCCGGTGGTAAAGCAGTTGGTAACGCGATTGTATCTAAACCACGTAAAGCGGGTGTATATGCGATCATCACAGCGTTAATCCCAATTTCAGACGGACAAAGTATTTCCATTATCTTTTATGCACCGGATGATGACCCTCTTAAGATCACAGCGAACGATACGCTTATTGCCTTTCGATTCTTGCTGAACAAGCGAGACATTACCCACATTGTCGCGCCGAACAACGGAAAAGATATTTCTTTACGCATGACCACTACCTCACTTGCTGATGCTCTAAATAAAAACAGTGCTAAGTTTGCCGCTAACCAAGAAAAAGTAACCGGTGAAAAAGCAGCCCTGGAAGAAACCCAAGCAGCCCTAGAAGATGCAGTGAGTGAAACCGAGTCACTGTCTGACAGTATCGAACTGACAACCCCTGATGCAAAGCGTATCGAATCATCTAATCAACGACTAGCAGCGAAGGTGGATAACCTTAAAAACAGCAACCAGTTGCTTGAAGATGAAATTGCAGCGTTTAATGCTCAACGCTCTAGTGCTGATACGGTTGATGTTGATGCTGGTGGTGCAGGCGATGATATTGATAAAGAACTTGCGCGAAAAGCTGACACAGCAAAAGTATTAGGCGGCGCTAACTTCTGGTATGGCTTACGCGCTAGACCATTACAAGGTGGCGCTCAACCTAAAGATAATACTGCAGCTCTGACAAAAGAAGAGGCAGAGCGTAAATTCAGTGATACAAATAAAACAAATGTACGTTGGGGTGCGGTTGCATACAGTAAAGAGCTATCTGATAAAGAAGTTTCAGATTATGAGCTAATTAAACTTGGTCCTGATAGTAACTACATACCAGAAACGCCACCAGCCCAAGACGCACCGACAGAAGATGACCTGGTTGCTGAAATCCATGAGGCGATGGATGATAACAAAATCTTCCCGCAGCTAGGTAATCGTTCAATCGGCACCAATCCAAACGGTACATTCAGTTTTTCTACATTAGATGATGTGATGGACGTTATTTCTATCTTACGTGCAGAGGAGCGCTACGCTGGATTAACAGTGGTTCCTATGCAAGTAGCCAATCGCATTAAAGCAGAACGTGAAGATAGAGCTGTAGCAACACGCGAGCAGGCTGATGATGAAAGAAATGAAACACGTTTCAATGAGCTAGTGCCATTATTTAAAGCATTAAAAGGCGATGCCTCAGTGCCGTTAGGCTGGGAACAGTACGATATTACAGATCATGTTGATGCTTTTAATGAAAGTGATGTACCAGTACCGTTTAGTATTGTCACATCACCTGCAGGCCTTATCGATGATGGTGGTGAATTTACTTATAAGCTGACACTTGATCCAAATGATTCAAGTAAGTTTTCATTATCACCGGTTAACGGCCTTAGAATAGCCGATAACATTAATAGCTTTGCTGATGCTCTTCAATTAATGCAAGTCGAGTACAAAAAGCGCTTACATTCATTTGTTGAATCTTACGGTGAAGAAAACCCTGATTACTCAGCGCAGTTAAACGCAGATATTCAAGCCCATCTAGTCGAAGTCGAAAAAGAGACACCTAAGCCTCGCGCTAAAAAGTCGTCATCATGGCAGGAATTCTTTAATGAAAGTGACACGGCTAAAATTGAAGGCGCGATTAAAGATGGCCTGGACGTATCTTTCTTTGCCAGTGACAACAACGGGAAACCAAGCCTTAACTTCGATACGCCACGCGGCTATTTCTCAATTGACCTAACGATTGAAGATGAACGTGACAACGCATTAACCGCTATCGACAAGTGGATTGCCGATGCACCGGTTCGAGCTCGAAAGGTCGAGTCTGACGCGTTATCGGATTTACTTAGAAATAAGCGCTCACCTAAAGGCTGGAAGTTAAAACAAGATCACAGCATGGACATTGAAAGTACGCCCAAGTGGACACTTGATTCACCTGCAGGCGCTATCGATGTTAACGGCGTAATGGATTACTTGATTCAAATGGACCCAACTAGCCCAGGTAAAATGCGCTTACTGCACGGTGAAGGCGGCATTATCGCAGAAGGTTTAATGTCATTTAATGATGTGAAGACTGCAGCGAAAGACCAATACATCAAAGACCTGCCAAACTTTGTTGCTGAATACAGTGATGATAGTGGATCTTTTTCAGCACAGCTAACCGCCGACATTGAACAGTATGCACCTGTCCAGGACGAGCAACCAATCGAACCAGAGAGTGATCCAGTGTTAGACAAACACCTTGATACATTAAAGCGTATCACCAATAAAGAAATGGGTATGCAAGAGTCCTCTGCAGCGCTTGAAGAAATTGGCGCTTACTTTGAGCAGACCGATAAAGTGGATGAATTTGAAGGTGAGTTAACACAAGCCGTCAATGTCGTAACTGAAATGGTGAAAGCCGAATTCTCTAAAGTAAACTAGGTAGGTCGAATGAAACCAAATGATAAGATCAAGCTACAGTCGGAGGCTGTAGCTCTTTTTGGTCGCTTAACAGGGTTAAGTATCATTAAGAAAGTACCGGTTATTAGTCGCCTGACTGATATTGTCGTATTACTAACAAAAACGATTGTTGCGTATGTAGCGCCAATTTTTGAACGTGCAAAAACGATTGCTAAATTTCACGTTAACTCAAAATCCTTTGCAGAGGGGAGTGATTCAGTCAAAGGCGTGTCACTTGATGTATTAAATGATTCTGGTGAAGTGTTACTTGAAGTGCAAGAACGGTTTAGCCTGCCTAAGATTAAATTCTTTGGCAGTGGAGCAAGAGCGCCAAATAAACACCGCTTATCCGGTAGAGCGAAGGCTTGCTACCTTCATTCACGGGATAACGACTTTAGCCGCCCTGGTTACACAGATCAAATATTAATAAATACAACAATAAAGGCTGATTTAACGCATGTTGAAAGACAAGGTGTAGCAATGGCCATGTCTCGTCAATTCCCACTTGATGCCCACCAGCGTAAATCAAACAAGTCAGTGAAAGACCCTGATGCACTAGCCGTCATCATGGCACTTACCGAATGGCCTTGGAGTCATAGCCAATCAGCAAAAAACATAATGAGTCACGAGGCTGGTCATCGCTTGCACTCATATCTTGATTCACAAGGTGTCGCTATTAACCAGCTATTAAGACGCGGCTATGATAAAGGTTGGCATTATTGCTTAAGCCAGTATGGAACGACAAATATAAATGAATTTATGGCCGAGGCATTTAGCTGTTACATGCAGGACAAGCATGAGCTTATCTATCCCGAACTACTTCAATTATTTAAAGAACATGACAAGGCGGTTGCATGAGTAATGTAATAACGAAAGCTCAAAAGCTATGTAATGAACGCAGACCCACAGCTAAAACATGGGAAACGTTCCAGGCACTTTATGAACGCGCTGATGACTCAGCAGAAAAGATGATGCTTGATGACCTTAGTTCTACGTTAGAACGTAATTTGATAACGTTAAATGTGATTTACGGGGGGAGCTAATGTTAAAGCCATTAGAAAAAATCAAACTTAATAGCCAAGCCGTAGCACTACTTGGCCAGTTAGAATCTGCAAGTATTCTAAAACGTATCCCGTTACTCACCGAGCTAACATCAATTATCGTTAAGCTTGGGGGTGATGCTGGTGGCGATGGTGCTTATGCTGCAAACACAAACCCGACCCAGGCGCAGAAACAAGCGGGGAACTACAAGAAGGGGCGCATTACCTTTGGTCCATTTAACATTGCGATTGAAAACCCGAAAGGTTCAACCCGTAGCGGTACGGATGAAAACGGTGATGATTGGTCTATCACACTAAAGAACCATTACGGCGACATAATGAAAACTATCGGTGCAGATGGCGATCCTGTTGATGTGTTCTTGGGTGATAACACCGATGCTGAGTCTGTATTCATCGTTGATCAAATAGACCCAGCTACGCGTAAGTTTGACGAGCACAAAGTAATGCTTGGATTTAATAGCCTGGCTGACGCAAAGAAAGCGTACTTTGCTAACTACGCGGATAACTGGCAAGGGCTTGGTGAAATCACGGCATTTAAGATGGCCAAATTCGAGCAATGGATTAACGGCGGAAACACCAAGGCCGCAGTTAGCTATACCGATGGTTCATTTCAAAAAGTAGATGCACCAGCTCCGGCCAGTTCATTAACGCCAAGTGATTATGTCCACATGTCGGCAGTTGAATTGAAAATGGCAATGTTCAAAGCGAGCAATGAAGATAACCATTCTTTAGACAATATCGCGCTTGTTTTTGACCATTGGTTAACGATAAACCAAGCCGCATAACCAATACATAACGGGAGGTGGTCGCCATGCGACCACTCTATAAAACAATAACTTAAAAACTTTAGGCTTTTTACATGGACCAAAAAACAAAGGACCTCATAACCGCGATACGCTCAGGACCGGCTTATGAAAATCCGACCAAAGATGTATTACCACAAGTCGCTAGCCAGGTATCACTCAACAGCAGTAAAGTCGCTACGCTTATCGTTGCCATTGACGCATCAATTCCCGAACCACCACCAGCACCAGGCCCATCGTCATTAACTGAAAAGGTTATCCCGCCATTAGAACAGAGCTGGATGGATAGGCTTAACGCAGTCAGTGCTTATTGCGCAACTGTTAATGCCGGTTGTTCAGTGTGTAACTCTCATGTTGCTCACCTTGCGAGTACGTTCTCAGAAAACATTGGACTACACAATATGGGTGCATCCGTTCTTGAAGAGATGGACGGTGACGGCATTGATAAGTTTAATCAGGCGTATGACTTAGTAAAATACACAGCGCTATCATCGATGAACGATGCTGTTATCTTGCTTAACGATATTCACGGTAAAATACCATCGCGTTATAGCAAGGATGATATGGAGAGAGAATTAATTGAACTAGAGCAGATAGTTAGCAGTGGGTTAAATTATAATCAATATTACGATAACCTGATAAAAAATGAAAAAAATATTAAAGGAGTGTTGGTTCAAGCCGCCAAGGACTCATTATTGGCAAGTCAATCACAGACCTGGGCAAGCTCAGAGCATACAGCTGAGATCGTAGCGATGACGGGCAGTACAGCATTAAAAGATGCTCTGAAATAGGTATTTAAAAGTGGGTACCAAAGGGACATTTTAGGGCTTTTTTTTGTTATGAAAATGGCACTAAATCGTCCTAACAATGAGGTTATATTCTATCAAGTGAGAGCGTTCGAAGATCTTTATACCTTGACTAATGATCGTTTGTGATCAAAACTTACGCCCAGATACAAAAAAACCACCCGGCAAGGTGGTTCTTTTGTTGGAATGACCAAGGGAAGAGAAACACTTAGCAGTCCGGAACTATTGCTAATTATAGGGAAACACCCCTAGAAGTCAAATATTCTCTTCCCAAAGCCATTCCATTATCTCTGTTTTATATATCTGTCATGTCTCGACCGCGTTTACCGTGGGGCAAAATGACGCGCTAGCTAACCACACGAATGTTTGAAAAATCGTGCGGGTGTTGGTTCGTGGTACTAGGGCATCCCTGTTGGATAAAGCAGTAAAACCGTCTATAAAATAGAGCATTTAACACATGTATCGGTTAGCGAGTACAAGAGGTTTTTACCACAGCTCGCAATGAAAGAGGCAGCGCAATACAGACCTACGGTTTAATAGACCGATTAAGTCGAACAACGTGAATATATTGGGGTAAACCCTTGTTTGCAGTGTAAAAGTGCGCGAGAGAACTCAGGTAAAAGTACAGTGAAAATGTACGAATCTCTCAGTTTTGGACGTTCCACCGATCCAAGCCAGTTGTGTGATCTCCGAGTTGGCTATACGTCATGTATGTCGATTTAAAACACGCTGTTAAAGCCTAACCTGAATTTTTAAAACTGTCTTTTTTAAAGGGCAATTTTAAAAATTTGGGTTAGGGTTAGCTATGCAGTAGGAATGAAGCAACCGGATAGCAACCATCATGTATCTAAAGACAAAAAAAATTAAATAGATAAGTTAAAATTGTTTATTTTTTAGTTAATATGGCTGAGTATTAGCACTGAAACTATAATTGAGAGGGGAGATTAATACATATGACAATTGAAAATAAGATAGAAAACATCATTATTTACAACAAGAAGTCAGAGGTTCCTGCCCACTTGGTAGGTCATGCTGCTTTCAATGGTTGGCAAAAGAAACTGATTCAACCCTGCGCGAAATTGGTCACGAAGAAACAAACAAGATCCTTTTATGATCATGACGCTGAATTGGTAAGATTGAAGAATGAGTACCCATTGCGATTCAATGAGGACCCTAATTTGTATGATAGAACTGAATTAAAACGTTTAGGCTTTGCAGATTCAGAGATTCAAAACCCGCAAGCGGAACGTGTAACCAGCTATGGCAATTGGTATTACTTGTACGCCATGCCAAAAGCAATGTATTAAGTTGAGCACCGTGTACTGATAACCCGTACACGGTGTTCAATTGGTATCAAAGAGGCATTGATAGGCCCTTCAAGTAGAGTGAGAGCCTAGATATTAAACGTAGCCCCAAATATCTGTGACTCCATTTCTTCATCTTCAAGCGTTAGCTCTACAGGCTCATTATCAGCCGTGTAGTAAACATGCTTGTTAGAATAGGTGTAACCGGAGGCAAGGTTACTCTCTTGAGCTAAAAACGCAGCACAGACCGTTACAGCATCATTTGCATAGCTAAATTGGTTATCAAGCTCAGTATCATAAAGCTCGCCTGACTCTACGTTGTCAGTAGCTAAGATCAAGCGTTTCAATGGCCACCAGAAACCACCAAACGAGCGATACAGCTTTTTATCTTTGCGTAATGATTCAATGACACCGGCAATGTAGCGCTGGGTAAAGACTTCATCATTTACACCACCTCTATTTTCTTCTAAAAAAGTAGCAACCTGGGTAACACTTGGCTTTTCAATTTGCATTTTTAATAATTCCTAAAGTTTGTAAGTCGTTGTTTTATAGAGTGGTCGCCATGCGACCACCTCTGTTAACTCGCGTTATAAATCAAACGCATCTAAAACTGTTTGAGTGTCTAAGTCTGCTTTGACAAACCACCAAAAACCATCGAACTCACTAGACGCATCAGCACCATTTACGGCTTTTTTACGGCGCTTAATTGGTGATAGAGCATCATGTAGAGCGCCGCCTTTACCTGCAGGATCATAGAACCCGATATATTCATACGGTTCACCACTTGCGAACACTTTACCTCGGAATGATTTTAATTCCATATCTAATGTGTTTCGCTTACAGACAATATTAAACTTCTCTTTCAAAATTGCCGCGTAAGGAATGGCTGACGCATCTAAGTTGTCACCGTCACTTTCAATTGCTGGTGCTGGTGGCTGTTCTGCCTTAACCGGCTCGGTTGATTCATCTTTAGGTAAGTAAGGCTGCAGCAAGCTAATATCGCGTCCCACTTCATTGTGAATTTTTGCGTAGGCCTCCTGTAATATTTCTGGCGTGGCAAGGTCCGTTGATATTTGCGTTCTATAACCAATACGTCTTAAATCAGTGATCATGGTTTCAACGTGATCGGCATATGCTGTTTTCGGTAATGTTTCTTCAATGAACTCTAACGTATATTGTTTCATATAGAGCGAATTACCAATAAACATACTTTCATCAAGTGTAAGCAAGCGTTTAGCTACGTCATCAATAGCACTGCCTTCTGCAGCACTAAAACGCTGCTTAATGTTGGCCATTGCCGAATCTCGCTTGCTTGTTGATTCACTTTCAAATAGCGCGAGCTCTTCAACAATACGATCTGAAATGGCCGTTTTAAGTGCGTCCTTTCTGAAAATATCACCAGGTACTTTATTTAAAGCATTAAGCTCACCTTTCAGTTTCAATGCAGGATAAGCAATCTTACCGGTGTGAACGGCCTCATTTAAGTTGAGTTGATACGACTCACTGAATAAAGGCACTATCTCACGCTCTACAAATTGAGCGAGTTCTTCATTCGTTTCAGCATCAGGATTGTACTTAACAATGGATTCTACATAGTGCTCGCCGAATAAGAACTTAAGCGCCTCTGTTACCAGGTGTTCTTGAGTGCTGCCCGTTTTAGCGCTTTCGATGTAGATAAGAGCTAATTGCTCTTTTATCACTGAGTCTGATTTATCCAGGAATATGACTGTCGATTTATCTGACACGTATTGATACGCTTTCACGTTATATTTCCCGTTACTCAGCGTTAGCACTGGTAACTTCTCAGGAACTATATTGTTTTCAACTAAGCTGTTAAATAAATTACGGTCTAATAAGTTATAGCAATTAGATAGGCCGTAAGTTGTTTTAAGTTCCAAAGAGAGTGCCGTGATCGTTTTACTAATGATGACTTCATCCTGCAAGCGACTTACAGGGTGAACACCGTAAAGATAAGGACCTGCCGATAACGCCTCAATTTTAACACCACCTTCTTCGGGTAATACGTCAGTGACTATCACGGCGAAGTTACCGTAATCATAATCCGCAATAAAGTAAGTATTACCGATTCGAATAGCGCGACTGTTTACTTTGTCGTGGATAAAGCTAGTTGGGTTATCAATTAACTCAGGATCCAGTTTTAAAACACCGTTATCAATTGCCGCTTGTACCTGGGGCTTTAAGCGTAAAACCTGCTGTTTTGCTTTGATTGCACCTTTCAATTTATTCTGTGCACGCTTTAATGCTGAGTTTTTTTCACGATTATTTTTCTTCGCTTTAGCTACATCACGCTTATTGCGATCAACAAGCCACCGGTGCGAATATTCGTCTTGTGATTCATCAAGTGTTTTTTGAGCATCTTGAAGGTGAACCTCTTCACGTTGAAGTCGTGCTTGGCTATTGACCAAGGCATCTGCAGCATCCCTTTCGTTACCTTCTAAGTGACCAATATTTTGTTTAGCCAGCGCTGCAGAGAGTAAATATTTTTCTAACGTGTAATTGGCCGACTCAACTTTAGACTTCTGCAGCTTTTCTTCTAACTCACGTTTGCGAATTTCAAGCATTGCCGCGTATTCTTCGGGATTGTTAGCGAGTAATAAACCTGTGTCGTTATCATCATCAGCATCGCCATTATCTGCGCGTGACGCTGTGCCATCGATAAGATCGTTCTGCCATTTACGCTTACGATTGATGGTATCGAGTCGGAATTGGTCAAAGGAACCTTTAGCAAGATAAAAATGGCTGTTCACATGAGACTGTGGCGCACCAACGCGAGCGCCGCGTCCGTTTCGCTGGTCGATTGAGGCCGGAGTCCAAGGCAAACTAAGGTGATGAATATCCGTAGTCTGAATGTGCAGGTTTACACCTACCTCGGCTTTCTTGTTGCAGATTAAAACACGGAACTGACCTTGATTGTAACGTTTGGCAATTGTCTCTAAACCTTCCTGGTCCACATCAGAAGTATCAAGCCCTTGCGCCTCAAGCTCTTCGCGTTTTTTCTTCGCTGCAGCCGCGCCCATTTTCTTAAAGCTATCTTCATTAATCGCGGATTCATCACCGGTTACTGTCGAGCCGTTTAAGATACCCACTTGGTTTGGTTTTAAGCCCAGGTGGTGACAGATAATGCGGTGTAATTTTTTGTGCTGTGATTTTTCCTCAGTGAAAATGATTTGCTTGCCACCAGCCTCGAATGATTCTTTTAAGTTAGCAAGTAAACGGGCGTACTTAGGTGATACAGGGTGTGACACATCACCTTGGGTTAGCTTTTGTTTATTAAGACCGGCGATAAGTGCTGATTCAAACTTATCATTGATTGATACAACGAATAGGCCATCATCATTAATTGTAATTTCAGCGTTTAAATCGACCTTACGTTTAACGTTCTCCATTTCGCCATGCTGGTTTCGCTCACGAACCTGGATGGTTATCGGTGTTTTGATGTTATCGATAAGCGCTTGAGCTTGTTTTGCTTTCTCTTTAGGGAAAACAAATGTCATGCGTTGGTTGTAAAGCTCAATATCAGAAGTAACACGCTCCATATCTCGCATGACCGAAAAGATTTGGTCATCAGGGTATGTTTCAATAATCTGTTCAATTAATTGCTGCTCTGCAGGCGACTTGCCACTAAAGTTAAGTAGCGTTTCAATTCCGCCCTCAGAGCTGCTTGCGCGAATAATTTCAGCACGTAAACGTAACAGGTCATAAGCGTCTTGCTGTTCTTCGTTCATATCAACAACAGTATTACTATTGATAATCTCGGGTACCGTAGTATCACTGGCTACATCTTTAATGTTTTTACGGTTACAGTAAGTATCAAAGAGTGAGCGTAGGCCATCTAAGTTTTTAAAGCCGGTTAAGCCCTGCGCCATTGCTTGAGAACCATCAAGGCGACCGATTTGAACTTCACTTGTTTCACCAAAGACGTTAATAAAGTCATCTTGGTTGGCAATACCCATCGCTAGCCATTCTTCCGGCGTTAATACGTGTGAGAGCATGTTGTAAATATCAAGTGGACTATTTGGCGTTGGTGTTGCGGTTAGTAGTACAGCGCCACGGCCATTCTGTTTACGTCCTAAGAATTGCATTTTTTGGCGCATGTCTGCAGCGACTTTAGCCTCGCCACCAGCCGACAAATAAACTAATTGGCGAGAGTTCTTACCTGCCTCTTGGCTATTGCGGTAGTTATGCCCTTCGTCCACGATAACAGTGTCAAAGTGCATATCTTCAAAGAATGGGTAATCGTATTCTTTCTCGGAGCCTTCTTTTACCAACTTGGCAAGTGCGGCCTCTTTTGCTTGCTGTTTTTTGTATGAGTCAGCAAAAACATCAATTTTACCCGTAGCAGATAAGTTACCCATGTGTTCTGCAGCATTATCTTGAATGGTTGCAGGTTTCATTGGGATACGTGCAAACTGTTCCTTGCTCATAATAACCAGGTTGCAATTAGAGTGCGGGATCTTGTGCATCTTAGTGGCGATGTCTTCTGCACTTGATTCTTTTAGTACCGGTGTTGTTTTTGGGTTGTCCGTGGTTTTATGTAGTTTCGGGGTGCCGTCTTCATTCAAGATTGGCTGTGTTTGTACTACGCCTTCCTCATTCTTCACAAAATCAAAACCAACAAAGACCGTTTTAGATATGTTGTCGTAGCCGTAAAAATCGATTGTTTCGTTGATCCAGTTTTCAGTAACCGATTTAGGTACCACGATACATGTCCGCTTACTGCGTTTCTCTTTGGTGTTATATGCAACAAGACCAAGTGCGGTGAATGTCTTACCTAGACCGGTCCCAAAACCTAAGATACCGCGTCCTTCTTCTGAAAGTCGGCGGATACCACTGTTCTGATAACCCATGTTTACGATATTACCTGACACGCCATCAAGGTTTAACGGGCTATCATCATGGTCAAATTGAATATTGCCGTTAAAGGAATCGTTATATCGTTCGGTAATCAATTTAACGTCAGGGTGTTGTTGCGCCCATAGCTGAAACTCTGATTCCATTTGTCGAACTTGTTCACGGTACTTACTCGATTCAACGCCGTTCTTGCCCTGGACTGTTTGGCCGTTTAAGTATTTCTCTACTTGGCGAATAAAACGGTTGTCATCGTTTGAGGGTACTTTTTTGCCGTCTTTAGAGAAGTAAC
Source organism: Moritella sp. 24 (assembly GCF_018219155.1). Taxonomy (NCBI): domain Bacteria; kingdom Pseudomonadati; phylum Pseudomonadota; class Gammaproteobacteria; order Alteromonadales; family Moritellaceae; genus Moritella; species Moritella sp. 24. Next base: position 18,890 of record NZ_CP056124.1, read on the forward strand.
CAGTAAATAAACCGTCCGAACCTTCGTATCCGGGCTGTTCTGTTACATTGCCGTCATCATCCACTTTAATGTCGGAGTAACTAAAATCGTCATAGCCGTTTTCTTGTAAGAACTCGACAACCATTTGTCGTGGTAGCCATTTGCCACGTAAATCAAAATGAATATCTTCGGTCTTGGTCCATTTACGGTTTTTAGTGATCGCGTCTAGTTGGCGGTTGGCGTTGGCTTTTTGCTTGTCCGTGGCATGTTCATTCGCCAGGGTGTGCATGATGGCCGCTTTACGTTTGGTGATGTTCCCGCTGGTGGCGCGATCAAGTGGTGATAATTGTCCGTTGTTATCAATGGCGATGTTGTCAAAGTCTGACAAGTAATCTAATAAGCTATTGTCATCATCGATGTCTACGTGTTCTGGTAATTCGCCGGTGAATGATTCACGAAAAGCATCAAGTGGCACTGAGGCGTGACCAATTGCATGAGATAGCATATCAATAGTGCGCTGTGCATTGGTTGTATCAAAGGCCACTGTGCTCGATGTATCTAACTCGCCTTTCATTAAGTCTGAGAAAGTCCCATCACTGTTCATGGCATTAACAAAGCTTTGGTAATAACTCGCCGTTTGGTCGCCCTTGACGCGCTTTAAACCTTTTACATCGTGTGAGGTACCCAATCGGTCGAAGGTTGCATTAAGTTGCGCCTGTATCTCGATACGGGTTGTCTCTGCTCCCACGGGATCCAGTACACGTTGCATTGTGTAGTTCTCGATCATGGTCCCGATTAAGGCACCTTTAACGATTCGCTCTTGATGTCCTGCAGGGTGCTTTGATGCAAGCGTAAAGGCATTGGCAATAACGCCACTTGTTTTATCACCAAAGTTTTCGTGAATGTTTTTGAGGTGCTTAAAGTTTAATGCTAAAGCGTTTTCGGGGGTAGAGACTAACTCGGTTACATTATTAATTGAGTTGGTACCGAACTTATCAGCATCAATAAGGCCATTACTATTACTGAGTTTAATCGGTAGCCATTCACTATCGATGTATTCATGCCAGCGACCGTTAATTTGGCGTTGGTCGCCTTCAATATAATTAATGGGTGCTTGCTCTGTTAGGTTTAAGCGGTCCCAATCAATGCGGCTTTCAAACTTTTTGCTAAGGCTTTTAGCGGTGGCCTGATTATGAGTATCAATCATATCTGACTTAACTTGGCCTTGTTCTGCAGTGAGTTGCTTGCCGTTCTCACCTTTAGGCAGATTAGGGATAGCTACCAGGTCACGATCAAAGTTAGCCGCGCCCTTAACTACTTCACCGTTGATAAAGCGCTTACCGTCTTTATCAAACCACTTACCTGTAATGAATTGAGCCCACAGTACGTTAGACTCACGTAATGTCTTCGTGTCACCATTGGCCACCAGCTCGGCCAGTTCTTCACTGTGTTTACGCATAATTAATACGTCAGTAACAACACTTTCAGACCCTTGGTTGCTAAATGCACCGGCGGCAATTTTATGTGCACCTAAGAACTCAGCTTTGCGGGATATTGTGGCGCGGAATTTACTGAGTGATGCAGCGCCAACGATGTTTTGCGGCACGACTAATGTAATGTAAGCACCAGGCTTGGCTTTATCGATTGCACGACTAACAAAGTAAGTCTCTTTCGTTTTAAGGTGTGCGTAGCTTGGATCATCATTTGCCAGGTTGCCACGGGCTGAACCGAAAGGCACATTACCCACTACGGCATCAAAGGTACCGTCTGTGCTACTGTCTGCAGCGAACTTTTCAAAGTTAGTATTTTTAACTTCATCTTCGGGGTGTAAAATTTGGTTGATCTTAGAAGAGGTACTTGATAACTCAGTGGCCGTCATGATCACGCCCGTTGGTTTCGAGCCATTGAACACGCCGGTACCCGCGCTTGGTTCTAAGATATTACCCTGGGCTCCGCCATATTCTTTCAGCATATCCCACATGCCACTCGCTAACCAGGTAGGCGTATAATATTCGTCAGTGGACCCGCCGATATTACCTTCACCGGTATAACCACGTAAGATTTCTTTTTGCTCATTAGTGACAAGGAGAGGGTTATCTATTTGCTTAAGAACAGCCAAGGCTTTTCGGTTGGCCTCTCTGCGTGTCTTATCGATACTGACACGGAATGATTTAGTTACACCGAATTCGTTCTCTGGCTTTACTAAAAAGCCATCAAAGATACGAATCAGTTCACTAATATCATTAGCACGCGGCGCTTTAGATAAAAATTTAGTTTTACTCATTATTTATCGCTCTTCGTCTAGTTAAAATTATCGTACAAGAGCGATGTTAATAGGAGCGATAAAATAATCGTTTATTATCCAACTTTAATATATCAACCATCCTTGGTGTTATATAATTCAGCAACTAAAGATAATTTTTATTTTAGTAAAGAGTCGTATCTTGTCGGGGCTAACACCTGGACTTTCCATCGTTAGTTAAGCGATTTTAAAAATGGGGAACTGAATTGTGACGATAAAAGTAATGTACTGTGACCAATGTGATGAAGACACTGAGCATGATGAATTAGAGGGGTACGATCATACAGATGACGATGATGACGATCTAGATACTTCCGGCCTTATCTCAAAGATGAATGGCGACATCGTTTACACGTACACTTGTCAAAAATGTTTCAACCAATTCGAAGAAATTTAACAAATAGGAAGGTTCGATGAAATTTAAAAACGGTAAAGCTGCAGAAAATGTAAATAACATTGGTCAGCTAATAGCTCTTTTACAACAACTGCCACCTGAGACTGCAATTGAACAAGAAATGTCTAAGAGTGTCGATGTTGTTATCTGCAATCCTCAAGGTTGTAATGCTTATGTGTGTTTCGATGAAGGTTTTTCACGCGTTAATTTAAAATGGGTAACTTTTAATGTTCAAGAAATTTCAGAAAGTACACGTTTACATTCCCGACCAATGCAATAAAAACGCAGTTGTTTTGGAGTGTATTAAGCGTGATTATGGTGTGGTTTATAATGTTCAATTCATAGGCTCAACAGAAACGAAGATTGTCAACGAATCACACTTAACTGAGTCGATTTAATTAGCCTAAAACGATATAGGAAACTGGGGGGGATTATTGGACTTAAATCATGATCTTGTTTGTAAAAAAACAATAGAAATCACTAACAATTTATTGCGAGCAATCAAATTAAGGGATTTTGATTCTATAGAGCATTTTTGGAAAGAATTATTAGATTTTAGAGATACTGTTTCAGCCATTGAAAGTAGCGCCTCTGATAGAACAAGCTACATAGAAGTATTAGATAAATACATTGCTGATATTCGACCCGTTTATGAATCTTGGCACAACAACAGACCATAGGAAACTGTGTTATGGAAGTAAGAGCCGATACAGCAATGAAAATCATCGAGGCAATTCAAGAGCTGGTTCGCAAAGACGAACCTAACGCCTCGGCCAGTCGCACGTTTGATTATGCTGTTGTGGCCATGTCTGCAATGGCTGCAGATATAGCAAGACAACAACCAGATCCAGAGCGACAGCTTGAAATATTCGCGCAATCAATGAAGGGAAACGCTCAGATATTAATGCGTGGTAATTCAACTGAAAAACCTAATTAACTTAATGGTGCTGTGATGTCAAAAATAGTTAGCTATGAGGAATTTTGTCTGCACTACGAACTAGATTCAAGTGTCACCGACAGTCGAACTCAGTACAACGAATACTGTAATAACTTAACTGTATTTAATAATGCTGCTGCAGATAACATAACCAAAAAAGCAATTAAAAAAGCAAGAAATACAAAATAGGACACTATGAGTAATAATTTAAGAGGTTGTGTATCCGAACCGTTAGAAGTGGTTTTAGAGTTGATGGGGGTTAATGAATATACCCCAGAGAAGTTAGTACATTCAATCGTGGAGGATATTGCACTCCTCGCAATGTTGAATGATGACGATGAAATGCTAAATGCTTGTCAGGCTAAAGTCGATATTTTAAGACCTTTAATTACCAATGAAATGGCTTAAATAACACTAAATTAATATAGGAAACTAAATAGATGGAATTAGTAGATAAAGTTTGGAGTGAAGTTTTAGAAAATGAAGGTTCAAAAGAAAAGCTGCTTGAACTTGTTAAGGCCAACCCGCAAGTTATTTACTTATGGAAACAATACGATCCAATTGATAAAAAAGCGTATTTCGATATAAAAATTATTGAGTGCTTAGATGGTGATATTAGGGATGATTCAGAAGATTTAATATCTCATTATCAACCAGTATCGGTGGAAGGTACACCAACAGAGATCGAAACTTTGGCTGATGAACTTGGGGTGTCCCCGATGGATTGGGGAAATGAACCTTTTCAAAATCAAAAGTAGGGAACTAAATTAGACAAAAGTAAATAATCGCAGCTCTTAGTGTTCTTATTTACTTATTGTTTTATCGCTCAAGCTATTCTGCAGGCTCAAGGCCAGTAGCAATTAGCGAGATAAAACAATGGTGATGAATGATGGTACAGAAAAGCCCAAAAAATTAGGCGCTATTGGTAGCGTATTAAAATTGATTGGTGATCAATTCCCTGGTCACAAAGAAAATGAGAACAGTAACACTGCACTGGAAGATTCCCCTCTTGCTGGTGGCGCAGGGTTTAACCATGTAAACGATGATACACATCTAAGTAATGACAGTGGTGATGAATCGCCGCGTGATGTCATTGCTGAAAAGAAAATGCCGATAGATCGCTCGGCAAAGTACGCAATTCTTCAAGGCATGTCACAAGATCCTTCATTGAGCGAGGGCCTTGATATGCACCTTTCTCATGCTTTATCACCAGACCGCCGAACCAATCGTTCATTTAAGTTGGTATCAACAGCGCCCGAACACGATAAGTTAGTCGCAGAACAGAACGCACGCTTAGTACCTAAAATGAATAATGGCTTGGTTGCCTGGGCTAAGGTGATGTGCATTTTTGGTACTAACTATGTTCGCCCGTACTGTAAAGAAGGTGTGGGCATTACCCATTTTCAATCTGATTATTGGACCATGCCTAATTTTGTACGCAAGTATGAAAAATCAGGACTGTTAGCCGGTTACACATCACAGCACATGCGAAAGGAACAAAGCTCCGCCGTCTACTTAGCGCCGCCTTGGTCATTGCTAGAATTAAAGATCCCCTTCTTTCAACCTAACTTTAATATTGAACCGAACAATTATGACGGTAAGTTGTATAGCTTATTTGATGATGTCCACCATCGAACTCCGCTTGAGTCTCAAGATTACGGTACCTCGCTATTAGAGTATTGCTATGAACCGTACTGTGATTTTAAAGAGTCACTAGCATCGCTGTTAGCCAGTCGCCGTAACGCAAGTCGTATTGACCGTTTCATTACCACGCAACTTGATAACTTAGACCCTGTAGCTGCAGTTAACTACATCAATCTACTTTCTCAACAAATGAAGTCGGATATGGAGTACACGGAGTCAAAGCACCGTAAAGCGGGTACCCGCCCTCTAATCAATAACTCAATCATACCGGTGCAAGGTGGTAGCAAGGGCGGCACTACGATAGATACTCAATCTACCGATCCAAACATTCAATATTTAGAAGACATCATATTACACCTAAAACGTATGTGTTCAGCGTTAGGTATTGACCTGTCATTACTGGGTTGGGCTGACACCATGAGTGGTGGCATCGGTGATGGCGGCTTTCTTCAAACCTCAATCCAAGCAGCTCGGCGTGCAACTTGGATACGCCAGGCATGTGAAACGCTAATCAATAACGCTGTAGAGCTCGACTTCTGGTACCGCTATAAAAAAGTGTTACCTGCAGGTCAGGAAAAGCCGTGGCGCGTTCAATTTTACTCACTGAACAATGCAATTGAAGAGCAAGAATCTATTGCGCGAGAAGGTAAGGCTAACTTTGCTACAACGGTCGCTACGCTGGTGGATACGATGATGCAGGGTTCAAGTAATGGCTCTGATACATTGAAACGTGTCTTACTGAGTGATGTGCTCGACATCGATGACGGCACGCTCGATACCATCTTAAAAGAATTAAACGTTACCCCTGCAGAGGGTGACGATCTTATGTCTGAATTTAATAATTTTACAGAAACCGAAAAAGCTCAAATGATATTGAGTAAATTAATGGAGAACGCAGAATGACATACAAAGTATTAAAAGCAGTGAAAGAAACATTCAACATTTTCAACGATGGCCGTAAGTATAATCCAGCACCACAAAAGTTTTTGTTGTCTGCGTTATCTAACGTATTGTCATCGGGTGAAACTATTGAGCGAGTTAACTTACAGGAGGCTATTGGCTACTTTGGTCATGGGTTCCGTGAGTTGACCGGTAAAATTCGCCCTGGTGAAGTTGAAATGATTGAGAAGGGCGGGAAACTAGCGGCTGTTAATATTGTGCCAGCTATCCGCACAAAGTCTGTTGTGGTGGATAGCGCAGGTAATGTGACGCACGAACAAGAGTTTTTAGATACAGTGCCAGGTCGTGCAGCGCTAAGTTGTTACAATTCCGGCGTAGGTGGTTTTTCTTGGGCCATGTCTGGTAGTAACGGCCATAACACTGAGCAGGGTAGTGTTACGCGTAGTTTCAGTGGGTTTGATTACGTTAAACAAGCTAACTTCATACCACTACATCGTCAGACACAATTGTTATCAAGTGTGAACGAGACTGGCCTCGATAGTATGTTGCTTTCATCAATGACCGATAACGGCGTTGATAAAGACCTTGCAAGTGATTTATTAAACCAATTTTCAAGTGGTCCTGCTGATGTTGGAGCTGATGAAATTAATCAATTATTACTTTCTCAGCTGGTGGAGCAAAAGCAACAGCGCGAACAATTGCTGTCAGGTGTTATTGATAACTCAGTGTTTTTTATTAACGATAGCCAGCGTAACGCATTACTTAACTGTAATGGCAGTGATGATGTCGAAATCTTGAATTCGTTATTTAGTGCTATGCAAAATACAGAAACACATCATTTGCCAATCTCACCTAATCAATCAGCGCAAGGGGTGAAAGTTGAACAAGTTGCACAAAATTTGAGTTACACCAGTTTTGAGAATACACCGGTGAAATTCGCATGATCCTACTTTTAGCGTTCTCATTTGTTGCACTTGTTTTTCTTGTCGTTATGTTCGCCACTAAGGACTCAGCACAGAAAAAAGTACCCATTACTTGTCTCGCATTAGCGGCGATTAGTATTTTTTTGGGGATCATACTTTACCCTATATCTGGTTTCTATGAGTTTGAATATGCGGATAAAACAAAGCGAATGGAATTAAAATTAAGAGCGGAATATCTTGATTTTGAAGTGGATAAAGCGAGAGAAATGATTGAAGTTCTCGGTTCTGAAACGCATTACATCGAATATTTAAAGGCTAAATATCAAGCTGTCGATGAATAAAATGCTTTATATTTCATTATAGTTTTGTGAATACAATGAAATAATAAGGGTTAATAACTACACATTTATTTAATGTGGTGTAACCTGTGCAACATACACCAAAGTGGTTAGTATTAATTCTGTGTACCATGCGCTACATAGTTGTTACTGGCTGATTTTAAGCCAGTAACAGGCATCCGTATTTAATTTAAGGGCTAGTCAATTGAGCAAAGAATTCAGAGTAAGTACGATGGAGTTATTAACGCATTATATGATGAATAATGTGTTGGTCGCTGGATTTGAGCAACTTGAAGTGCTTGAGTCATTTTCACTCAGTAATACTGCGCTAGAAGTATCTCCGCTAACAATTCAAGTTTGTGACGAAGGTGAATATAGTGATGAAGAAGAGCTGTTAATGTCTGTTTGTAATGAGGTTACAAATTTTATTAATGCTGACGCAGTGCAGAGTGATGTTAGAGACTCAGTGTTTCATAAAGTCTGCGATGTGGTAAATACCATCATCGCAGATTTAAGGTTGGCTGTTAAAGAAGAATTGAAATTAGTTGAGCGTGATGTGATCACGATTGAGCCTGCATATTAAGCCTCGATAATCTCCTTAATCGCCGCGAGTATTGCGGCTTTCTTACCTTCTTCTACATGTTCAATATCTAAGTTAAAACCATTTTTAGAGGTTTTCACAAAGCAAGTTGACTTACCTTGACTAGCCACGCTAACCCTACGAGCTGGTTTCTCTTTTTTGGGTTTGTATGCAGCCGTAAAGCTTTCAATTTGTTTAAGGAAGGCTGCGTTAAGCTTGTTTGCAGTATTGCCTCCACAGTAATCCTGCAGCTTTTCTAGCGTTAACGTTTTGATGAAATCCCACAGTTTTGATAATGAATTTTTATCTTTACATAGCGTAATAGCATTGTTTGCTTTCGTAACCGAACCGCGCCCGAACACGTTAAGATCTGGTATGTACTCTGTTAGTTCACGCGGTAAGTTATAAGCGGCTAAACACTCGGTTACTGTTGTTGGCGGTATACCTTCTTCTCTTGCTAGCTCATTTCTGCCAGCATAAACACCTTCATCTAGCATTTCTTGATAAATTGCGCCACGCTCAAAGGCTGACAGCTCTTTTTGAACGCTAGCAATACGGGTTAAGTATCGTATGTCTTTAGGAGCTAATTGCTCCTCAGTGACATACATTCTGAAAGTAACTTTATCAAGGATACATGACTTGCGGCGGCGGGAACCATCGAACGCAAGTGCTTTACCTGTTTTTGCATCAAGATAACCAATCGCGGGGAACTGCTGCCCTTTGATTTTTAATGTAGCTAAAATATCACTTAAACTACAGCGGTTAAGGTTATGCTGAAAACGTGCATTGGCCTTTACTACGCCTGTTTCATCTTCGATCTTATCCGCTTTAAATTCGCGTAATACAAAGCTTACCGTTCGTCCGTGATCAAGGGGGAGTGTAATTCTCTCTTTACCGCTTTCTACTTCTTCATTAAAGATGCGTTGGCTCTCCGCTTTGCTTGCATCGCTCATACCTGGTGCTCTTACACCACGCGATGTTCTTGTACTCTGCGTTACAGGCTGCGGGGCTGTCGCTATAACAGGTTCAGCCTGTGCCACCGGCGCTGCATTACTACCAGCATTATTCGTCACAGTTCTTTGTGGTTTATTTTTTTTGTTTTTAGGTCTTCTATTACTCATGTTCTATTTTCCAAATATTGTTTAGACTTTGATTCAATATCTCGCACAATTTGAAGGGTTAGCGTTTGCGCTCGGCGAAATGCTTGTTTGCCACCCAGGGTGTACTCACTTGCTGATAAATCATATATCGTTGAATACTCTTTAGCGCAATGCAGCACGGCATCTGATAAAGGGAAGTCGTAAGGGCTGCAGTGTTCACGATAAGTATCTTTAATTCTCGCAATCATATCAATATGCGCAACTGTCGTACCGGTTGCGGTTGGTTGAATAACGATATTGTCGTAACCAGTGTGACCTTGGCCAGCAAGTAGCGGGTACGTGTTAGCTAAGTGTTCTAGGTATTTTTCAGAGCTATCAATATCATTTTCACTTGGGCGCATTGGAATAATCAGATTATTCGCCGCAAAGTGAGCTGCATACGTTGCTGATGAAAAGTAAGGTGATGTATCGATGATGATAATGTCGTAATCATCCTTAATAGCATCAATGATCTTATTTAAGTCTTTATATGATGAATAAGGTACGCCTTCTTTATTCGCCTCTATGCGTTTTGATTCTACATAGGTTTCGTAATATCTATCTTCTTCTCGGGCGCACAGTATATTTAGATTCGGTAAGTTGGTTTTATATAATGATTTACGGCAAAGGTCCTGGTAAGTCTCGCCCTCACCTAATGAGTAGTTACCCGTTAATAAGTCACCGGCACTAAAGTCATTTTTATTGAAGTTAGGTTTTAGCGCTGCAGTGGCCGTGCCTTGTGGATCGAAATCAAGTACCGCAATTCGCCACTGGTTTAAGCACTCAGTAGAAAGGCCAGTTGCTAGTGTTACAACCATTGTCGTTTTGCCTGAGCCACCTTTCTGTTGAGTGACACACCAGATAACAGGTTCTTTACCCTTTCCTTTTGAATTCGGCGGGTTGAACTTATTGTTAATTTTCTTAACGTCAGACGCACTTATTCTAAATGACTTCGGTGAGTCTTCACGATAGTTGATACCGAGTTCATCGCATATTTCCTTTAATTTACGCGGATGAATTTTAGTGGCAGCGTGCGCCTCATTTGAATTGTAAGTACGCTCGTATTTACCATTCGGGCTATTTTCATCAAGTGATAGCGTCAAGCCTTTATTGTTTTCTGTTGATGCTTTTGCTAGCGCTGCTAGGTTATTTAGCGTTTTCGCTGTTTCAACTGCGTTTTTGATCACGTTATAGGTCCCTTATCTTTAGTTTTGAGTGATAAATTATGATTTAAGAAGATATTAACATTGATTTTTGTTTCTGTCTCCTATAATCTATTGGAACTGGCTAAAACTAAGGACGCAGCGAAATGGAAAATGAAATTAATAAAGCGTTACGTCAATGGTTAATCACCCGCTTTAAAGAAAGCTGGTGGACACCTAATTTTGATCGCATGACCAGCGCTATGATCTCACATTGTAATATTCGTAATTGTGATGATGTAAAGTGCGCGATTGAATCGGGTAAGTTAGAAGAGGTTATTGATATACATCTCAATAAGATGACCGCTTTACTAAAGCATAGTAAGCGCCACTCTCGATTGAACGATGTATGTGAAGACTGATAATGAGATAAATTAAAGGCTCCCACCGCGACCAAACGACAAGGAGCCTAAATCACAATGCTAAAAGGAATAGATTATGACCAGAGAAATACTACACCGTGAATATAAAAATATCCAGCAACGTTACGCTCAACTGCAAACTACTTCTGAACGCCGTGCATTTTGTCGCCAAAATGCTATTAATATTGGCGCGATGAAGGTTTCTGAACTTGGTCGCCTTGTTAACGGTGGGTTATAATGTCGTGGCTAAATCGTGATCATGCACAATCAGTGATGTTATTTACCGTGATGTTCTTAATTTGCATTCAATGGTAGGAATGAAAGAATAGAAGTGCGTTGATTCACTCACTTCTATTGCGTATTACCGGTTATAATATTTAATTGTAATTGTTAGGATAATCAATATTAATTAGGATGTTACTGTGAAAATTGAGTCAGATAAATGTTTAACCGCTTGCCCCGATGACGCTGTAGTATCAAGTGATGTTATTGCACTTGATGGTGTTCTTGCAGTTAGCCCTGGTACTGATGATGTAGTCGATTCTGGTGATGATGTATGTACTGATGAATTCATCGCATTGGATATGACCATACTCACCAAAAACGAACTATCTAAAAAGCTTGGAGTCAGTGTTAGCACTATCTACAGATGGGCCAAACAAGGGATTCTACCCGCGCCCATTCGCCATGAATCCGGCAACAATGCCGGGTGGTTAAAGCAGACCATTAACGATTGGATCGCTAAATCCCAATAATAAAATGATAAAAATCGATAGTGGTAATGAATAAATAATATTTATTGCCCCTAATTGGTTATTTTTTCACGCTCTTTTTGCGTTTCACGAAACGAAATGTATAATGGCTAAATTATTTAAACATCATTGTTAGGATAATAATGAACGTTAATAAAGAAACAGAGGAACAGGCCGAACGCGTTATTCAAACGTTACCTGAGATACCAAGGTGTAAATCTTGTCAGGGGAAAGGCACTACTAGACCAATGTTTCACGATCTTGAGTGTGAAGATTGCAGCGCTACCGGCATCGATATTTCAGACCCTTTAGCGATTATCTTGCAGCAACAAAAATACCTAGCGAAAGCAAAGGGAATCATCGTGTCTCAGCGCAGGACCATATACGGGTTAACAGTGTCACCTGATGAACAACTCGGTCAAGCAATGGATAAATTTTACAGTTCAATCAAGAGAATGGATTAAATTATGAATACAGCACCTCAAATAGCGTTAAGCAATCCTGGCATCGTGTTACCACACGGCGTTCCATTGCCAATTGGCGTTGTCAGCATCAAGAAAGCTATCTTTGATAAAGCAATTGATGTTCCTGCCATGCTGTCCTTGCAGCAATTAATTATTACTGACCTGCAGGGGAATAACTTAGCGTTAAGTAGTAAGTGTTCTAATTTTGATTCTCGATTAACTGAGCTTGCACAGCGTAATGCTGTCCTGCAGTCATGTAACAGCGAACTGAACGATCAAGTTAGCGAGATAAACAACCAGGCTCGGTTAGCTAACTTGAAAAAAGTGAATGAAGATGAAGTTTCGCCTGATGTGGCCTTAGAAAACAAAGTCGCCGAACTTGAATCAGATTTAGTTAAAGTGCAGGTTGATCTTGATGTATCGGTAGCGAACTTAGAGTTGGCAGAAGGTAAGGTGATTACAGCCAACCGTAAAAAGAACAACGCACTAGATAGCCTCTCTACAGCAAACGCTAAAATGGATGTGATACAACGTCAATCTCACCGCGTTCATGTCGAAAATGGAAAGCTGACTACCGAATGTAGTGATTCTGCCTTGGAGTTACTCGCTACTCAAAAAGAATTGTCCTTGCTTAAAATAGAGCACGGTAAATTAGTTGAATCAAGCAAAGGCGAACCACAGCGCCGTGCTAACTTCCTCAAGCTTGAAATGAGCAAGATCAATAGTGGCGGCGCTAATGCAAGCGAACTATCTGAACGATTATCTTCTGTTGAATTGGCGCTGGTGGCCTCAAACAATGAACGTGCTCGACTGCTAAAAGAAAATGATACGTTAATTAATATCACAAATAGCTCTATATCTGATGTTAAGAACGCGATCACTATGAGCAACAATGCTATTGAGCGATACGAGGGCCTAAAGGATACGGTTGTCGAGGGTAGCGTTAAATTAGCCTTTATGTCTGAAACTCTTCTTAAGAATGACGTTAAGATGAATCGATATAGCCACATGAACGGTATTTTACAAAAAATGCCTGCCTATGAGCATGGTGGTTGTTTTCTTTACCTACTTTCAACCGGTACGTCTTGGTTGAAACCGCAATATCGCAATACTGAATATCCTATTTATATGCACCTCGATCAAGATGGTTACGGCCGTATGCTGTTTATCCACGATGGCGAGCTGCTTACCCTAGATGGCAAAGGCATTGATTTTATCGCTGCAGAGCAAGTTGAGCCGATTAAAAAATCAATCATGCGTTTCTCTCGCGTTGAATACACTCGCCGAATGAATCATGGCGCACAGATAGCACTTGAAATGGCCGTGGTATCTGGTGACGCACCAACCTCAAAAGAGCGCTCTGAGTTGCTGTCGGAAGTTGCCGATTACATTAAGAGCAGCGCTCAACCGAAAGAAAAGAGCTTTACTGCAGCACTTGATGTGATCGAGGCAACATGCCGTGATAACCAGAACCGCATTAGCATGATGTTACGTGAAAGCAAGAAGGCTAAAAAGACCAGTAAAGCCAATAAATCTAAGCGCCGTAAGAGTAAGTAATCATGCGAATTTCAACCACTCAATACGCGGCTTACAAAGCGCGTAATTCAACGGCATCAAAAGCAGCGAAGGCAAAGCGAACCACCAAAGCTAAGAAAGTGGTTAGTTTTGCGCTATCAGCTCATGCCAAGGCGCTCGCTAAGTTATTTAAAGATCCATCACTGGGCGTTGGCAAGCAAGAGCACTTTTCCCAGGTGTCACTATTTGATTTTTTCCACGATAACCACGAAGACATATATGACCTATTTTATGCGATCCCTAATAGTGGGAAACGACATATTAAAGTCGCTACTGAAATGAAAGCCGAAGGGCAAAAATCGGGTTATCCAGATATGGGACTCGATGCGGCCAGGGGGATATACCACGGTTTTCGTTGTGAACTAAAAACTGAGGTAGGAACAGCCCAACCAAACCAGGTTGAGTATGCAGAAAAGTTACGTAAGCAAGGTTATTGCGTTGTTTTCTGTTACGGCTTTGATGCGGCTGTTACTGCCATTCTTGAATATTGGAACCTAAGTATAAACGGAGTAATGAGTAAGCATGTCTATAAGCCAGAGAAGATTAGCAAAAAATAAAAGAACTGCATTAACAAATACACAGCGTTCGCAGCGCCGCCGACACTTTATGAAGAACAACGCTATCACTGAGGTTAGAGCTGAAACCAGCGTTGTTGAGAAGGAGTTAATTAAACGAGTGGTTAAAGCTGGTGGGTATGGCGGCGTTTCTGAATTCATCATTATGAAGGCGATTGAAGAAGGTGCGAAAAACGGTATCACACCGGAGTTAATCAACAATGAATCGAAACTTGGGTATGTAGCCCAAGTTAAGACTGAAAAGGTAGTTGAAACCACGAGTTGATTTTCACCCTACGCGCAGGGGCGTATGAGTAAGTCAATTTACATAATCACTGGGCTATATGGTTTAAGCCCACTCGCATAGAGAGCTGAACATGATTAAAAATAAAGAAGTAAACACAAAGCATATTGATAAAGCATCGTTAACATCTTGGACTAAAGAAAGCATTGTTAATGAAGTATTCGCACCGGTACTTAATTTAACTGCAGAGCAATCAATGAACGTGCTTGAAAGTATTGTTGCATGTATCAAAGGTTCACTTGTGATGGAGCATTCAGTATTAATCCCTCGCGCTGGCACGTTAGTCGTTAGCCATAAAAGTGAACGTCCAGGGCGTAACCCAAAAACAGGCGAACCGCATAAAATATCATCGCGTAATGTGGTCACACTGGCTAAAAAAGGTCGCGGTAAAACGTGCCGTATCAATCGCAGTGACATGTTCGCGCTTGTTTACTTAGAGCAGCCTAATGTAGATCAAAAGCAGATAGACCTTGCTGTGAGAGCGTTTTATCAATTGATTGCAGATGTAAAACAGGGTGAGCACCGCATTGAAATTAGAGACTTTGGTAGTTTCACGCCCGTTATATCTGGTGAGCGCATGGGCCGTAATCCCAAAACAGGTGAGAAAGTCATAGTGTCAGAGCGTATGGGGATGCACTTTCAACACTCGCGACAACTTCGCTCGATGGTTAATCAATACATGTAATTTTATTCGCCAGGCCTAATGCCTGGCAATAATACTTTATTTTATTTTAATTTAGTTAGGATTAACCATGAAAAACAAACTTTTAGATTTAAACAACCATTTGTTTGAACAGTTAGAGCGCTTAAATGATGAATCATTAAAAGGTGATCGTTTAAAAGAAGAAATCAACCGAAGTAAAGCGATGGGCGGTGTGGCCACTTGTATTGTTGCAAACGCTACCTTGGCTTTGGAGGCTCAAAAGGCTATCGGTGTGTCGCTCAAAGAAGGCCAGTTACCAGGAATGATTAGCGCCCCTGCCTTGCCCCCAGCTCAATAGGTGGGCGTATGCGATTTAAATATACCAAGCAACAATTAGCGTTCATTAGTGAGCAATATAAAAAAGTTGGCGTTCCTGAGCTAACAGTCGCATTTAACCTTGAATTTAAACTGGAAAAAACCGCACAGCAAATTAAATCAGCCATAAAAAATAACCGTTTTACTTGTGGCCGTAAAACGGGGGCATTGAACAAGGGTAAATACAACTCGGTTACTGACGAGCAAGCCTTGTTTTTGCGAAATGGTTATAAAAGTATGAATTGTAATGATTTAACGGTGGCCTTTAATCGTGAGTTTGAATTAGAGAAAACATTCAGTCAGGTTAGAGCTTTTTTAAGAAACCATAAATGCTTATCCGGTCGAACTGGTCAATTTAATCAGGGGGATGTGAGCTGGAATACTGGCACAAAAGGCGTGATGAAGCCTAACAGTGGGAACTTTAAGAAAGGTGAGCGACCATTGAATTATCGGCCTCTTGGTTCGGAACGCGTCAGTGTTCAAGGTTATGTTGAGGTTAAAACGGCAGAGCCCAGGGTGTGGTCCTTGAAGCAACGCGTTGTTTATGAAAAAGAGTTCGGCCCTATACCAGCAGGTCACAATATTCGCTTTCGTGATGGTGATCGTTTGAATTGTGAAATTGATAATTTGATTTTGGTTGATAACCATGAAAACGCACTATTAAATCGAAAATACAAAGTGAACCATCAACCTTTGGAGTGCAGGGATACGCTTGTTCTACTTGCTCGCATCGATGCCAAGACAGCTGGTTTAGCGGAGTGATAAATGTATGAAATTGCCCAATGTAAAAAAGCCTTGTCGTGACTGCCCTTTCAAAAAGGACACGCTTAAAGGCTGGCTTGGTGCAGAGCGTATGCGCGAGATATTGGCGCAACGTTCCTTTGTTTGTCATAAGAAAACGCACCTTCAATGTGCTGGCCACATGCTAATAAACGAAGATGATAATGATTTTGTAAAGCTAGCTAAAGCAATGGGCCTACCGCTTGAACTAACCGGCAGAGAACTCATTTTTAACACGAAAGAGCAGTGTATATCGCACCACAAATAATTTTAGGAATTACTATGAAACCACCGTATAAAATTAATCAGCTTAAATTATCCACTTCAATCATGTCTGAATTATCTAGGCAGGTACCCAATATGCCGGTTGATTCTGAAATTTTCAATGCGTGCATTAAGGCTGCAGATCTAGTTGTTGCTGAGTGCGCGAGAGAGCGCGTTGAAGTTATGCCTGGTATGAGTATTTCACAATGGTTTGACTGTGATGATACAGGGGCAAGCTCTCGTTACATGGCGTGCAAGATGGACGCGGGTAAAACGCGACTTCCGCTTGAGGGTTACGAGTACCCACATGATAGTGATGATTTTGGTCGGTGCTTGCGTATGGTTCGGGCTTGCGGATTTGAAGATAAGGTAACTCTACTCTATAACGCGGGTCCTGAGTGGCAACGCATCGTTAATCGTTGGGGCCGGTTGGTTAATTTGTATGACACCGCGAACGTCAGTGTTTTTAATGAGTTTCTTCGCTCTTTAATTGAAGATCAGGGCTAAATATATGAAAAAAATATCACCAGCACAGCAGGTGGCATTAGATAAGTTAATTGCTATTGGTAAACCAGCCACCAGCCAAGAAATAGGTGTTCAAGTTTCAACTATGTTTTCCCTGCAGCGTGCTGATCATGTAATAGCTGCAGAACGTGAAGAAGGTGAAACAGGTCGAGATTGTGAAGTGATTAAATGGAGCGTAACCCCTGGTTCTCGCTATGACGCAAGTAAATCTAAACCAGGCTGCGATATAGGTAATTAGAATGGATTATTTTAAATGGTTTGAGGATTTAATTGAATGCCCTCATTGCGAGCATAAGCATCGGCCAACCGGTTCGCACGAAGAAGATGATGGTGAATGGGAGTGCGCTAGCTGCGAGAAACCGTTTGATGTGTTAGTTGAATACACACCAACTTATTCAGTCTCTAAGCCTAAAAACTGGGCTGGCGATGACGTTTAAATAATAAGGTTTAATTATAGGGGATACACATCATGTGTAATTATACGGGTAATGATTTTGGGGCGCATTACGATGATGCCCAGTGTATTGACGGCTATTTGTGGGATATGGATAGTGGCGGTTGTGACGATAACGGTAATGTTTATCTTGATAGTGGCGGTGATATGCCATGCCCACAGTGTAACACAAGATTGCACACTTTAAGTTACATAGATGAAGTCGAAGAGAGTGGTTATATGTCTGTTGACCACCCATTTGTATTTCCTAAATCATTCCCTAAATTTGAAGAGTGTAAGCCATCTGAACGTAGATTATTAAAGCGCTACTGGATGCGTGGAAGGAAACAGCGTATTAGTGAAGAACTTAAACATACTTAATGTGGAAAAATTAGATGATAAAACTAGAATATTTCAATGGTGAAAGCTGGGTAAGTTGTGGTGAATTTGGTAATGAGCGAATTGCATGGATTAGCTTAGGCGGTGATGACTTCAATTACCGAACTGTTGACGATTCGGGCGTTGTTTTAACTGATAAATCAATCTAGGAAACTTAGTGTGACCGATATTGCTCCTGCATCGCCTCGGCATCAAAAAAACATGTATATGAGGCAAAATAAAGTCTTAAAAGACAAGGTTGAGTCGTTAGAGCTTGAGGTTCTACATTATAAAGAGCAAATCGATAAATTGACGCTCGGTGATGTTCCTCAAATAGTAAAAAATTGGATGAATGAATACAGCTTACCGTGGGAAATTTTTTGGTGTTTTGAGCATGAAAAGTGGATTGCGGAACTAGATAATTTATTTCCTTATCACATGGAAAATTGTCGATGTGATAAGTGTGAATCTTGATATAGGAAATTTTGAATATGGAATATGGAAATAATTTACCTTGGTTTTTAAGTGAACTAGCTAACGCTGATGAAGATCAACTTGGTGATGGTGCAATTGAAGTTTACGGAGAGAATGACCAAGGCCAAGAGGGTAGTGTTGAAATTGAAATTACCGATTTAGCTAGCGCAGCATCAACACGTATTTTGGAGCTGGAAAGTCAATTGAACTGGCTGCTAAGTAAAGTTGGAATTGATGAAGCTGGTGTTTATTTGGCGGCGGGTAATTCTAAGTTAGATAATGAACTATCACTCTCAAATCTATCGAAAATAATCAATAAATCGTAATGGGAAACTGCTTATGGGACATGCCGAAGATATTTTGAATACTGATAAAAAAGCGTTTGTTAAGAATGTTCTTCCAATCTTTGATTGGTGTGCGAACTGCAATAATCCCTTTTATGAGTCTGTTGACGTAAAATTTAACACGAACATTAAACATGATGAATTTGACGTTTACATTCATTTTTTTATAGATGAAAAACATGGGGGAGGAAGTGATTTTGCATTTATTTATCAGTTCCACAGTGAAGATAGGCAGATAAAGATAAAAGCTATAATTAAAGACTTATTAAAAGTTAACAACCTTGTCGATTTCAAGCGTATTTTAAGTGGGATAGAATCAATTTAATAGGATGGTTTGGCTTATGAAAGATCATGAATTAGCAGAGCTGGTGAACGAAGTTACAAGGCAGGTTAAAGCGGTTTGCCCTAATTCACCACAATGTTTACGTGAAGTTATAGCTAAGGCTATTAAGTCAAAAATAAACAAATCTGAATAAAGGAAACTTTCAAATGCCTTTAACCGAACTATTGCGAAAGCTGAGAGCAAACCAAAAATCGAAGTTAGAAGAAGTCGCCAAGGCAATGAACATTTCGCGTGAAGAATATTTTCAAATAGAGAAAGGGTTACTAATTCCTGACCTCTACCATCTTGACGATGTGGCTAAGTTTTACGGCATTGATGCTTCGATTTTTAACCGATATTTTAAATAGGAAACCGAATGATGCAGAAAGTACAAGATAGATTAGATTTTCAAATCGAAACACCAAGCGATGCAGAACTGGCAAGGCGATTTGCGGAACGCCAAGCGGCATCAACCGTAAAGCCAACTTCAATAAGTAAGCACAAGCAACGTTGTAAAAAGAACGCCAAGAAACTAGCTAGATTAAACCGATAAATTGATAGTGGGAAACTTTGAACATGCCAATAAAGCCCAAAGAGTTACAGCTTAGTGATATGGTGCAAAAATACAGATTGGAAGATGGTGAAATGGTGAGAACGTCAGATATTGCCCCTGACGTTTATTGCTTAGTTGAAGATGCAAACCTCTTAATTGAACCACTTTTAAATGAACCTGATAATAAAGTATGGAAAAGCGGTGATGAATGTATCTATGACTGTATTAGCGGCACGTTAATCATAGAGCGCCGTGGGTGGTTTTTTAAACCTCACGGAATGATGCGTGTTTTTGAGGTTACTCAGGATAGGATTTTGAAATGTTAACGGTAAAATTTAGAAATGTGGGTTGGAACAATGCCTGTTTCGAAAGGCAATTCGATGGTGTTGTCAATGACATGACGGAAGAGTTTATCCTGCGTAACGTCAGAGAACATTGCGGTTCTCGCGACCTTGAGGCACTACTTCATAAAGGCGGGGATCACGGAATTATCATGGGTGGAATAAGGCAAATTGGTGAGTTTGAATTTGTCGAACTCGCCGATTAATTAAAATTATTATTTTATCGCTGTTGTTAGGATTAACTTCCTTTCAAATTAAAATAGAGATTGATAATGATGGATTTAATGTTACTGCAGTTGAATGAAATTGGATTAAGCGCTAATGCTTTTATTTGCTACCTAGCTGGTATCATTTTTTTGGCCTTTCGGATGTGTATGGCATGGAAGAAAGATTCTTCGGTAATGCCAGGTAAAAGCACTATTGAGGATCTATTGATTTTCGCCGTAATGGGTACTTTTATGCAAGCGCTCCATCTTAATTTAACTGTATACGTGGTGGATTACATCGCAGTAGGGCAGTGGGTGTTAATTGCCACACTGATTTTGTCATTATTTAACGGTAAGGCGAAAGAATTCATTAACAAAACAAAGGAGATTAATGAAGGGCCGTTTAGCAAGCTAATGGATAGGATTAAAAAAGAAAATGTAATCAATCGTTGTATGCTGATTATAATTTCAATCATTGCATGTTCTGTGGTTATATTGACGAACTTGCTTATCGTATTATTAGCATTTATATGCCTATGGCCACTTAAGTTAAGCTACACCTTAGTTCGTTTGGTTACTTGTCCTGATTGTAATAATTTCATGTGGAAAGATAAGCGCAAACACATGAATTGCGACTTAAACAAACAACTTAAAGCAGCCACTAAGCAATAGATATTTAGTGTGAACAAGGGGCATTCAAGCGTTCACGTTGCTTGTCCCTGTAGAAACGCCCCCCACTCATTTAGCATTCCAACTTGTTCATTCCAATATTTAGCCAGATTATAATGCGCCATTGTGCCTTTCATCGTGTGGTTGAATATCTTCTCTAAGATAAATTCAATACGTTCCCCTTCATGTCGGTCAACATTTCGAGAGTAAAAGGTTCGGCGTAAGTCATGTGGTGTAAAGTGCCTCATACCTAACGCCTTAAACGCAGCTGTAAGCGCCTCGTTATAACTGTTGCCTGATACGTTGCCGAATATCAATTTAAAGCGCCTGGTACGTGAATATTGCTCTTTAAGCAAAGAAATGGCGTATTCAGACAGGTGAACAATGTGATTGTCATCTTCTTTGTCATTGTTATCGCTGGTGGCCGTCTTAACTCGCTCCTGGGGAATGGTTAACGTTTTCCGTTCAAAGTCTATGTCCTGCCATTTTGCGTTAAGCACCTCGCTTTTACGTTGGCCTGTTGCCAATAGCAATAAACTCGCATTAACAAACGATGGATTTAACCCGGAGTGGTCCAGCTTAGTGACAAATTGCTCAAGTTCGACAAAAGATAAGGTTCTTTTTGTCCGACCGCCACGGGTACCGTAACTTGATACTTTACCGGCTAAAGGGTTGGCCATGTCCAAAAAACCCTTATTGATCGCATGTTGGTAGATGGATTGGAGTCGTTCCACAATTTTACGTGCCACAGTAGGTGCAATATTGGCCGTAATCTTGTGTATGTGTTTGGTCGTGATCTCGCAAGCTTGCAAACTTCCAACATTCGGTCTGATGTGCTTATTGATTATGTAAATAGGCTGCTCTGGTCGTTTGAGTTTAGATACATGTTCATCAATAAACATATCGGTAATGTCATTAATTGTTAACCGGCTCGCTAACTCTTCATCCTTAATTCGTTTCACTTCTGCAGCAGGGCAAATACCAGTGCTTAACAGCTTTCGCGCCTTGGTGTGCCTGTGTAATACATCTTCAAGTTCAGTGAATTCATAAGAGCCAATCGTAAACGTTTTGTTCTTACCTTTGTGGCTATATTTGTATTGCCAAGACTTATGGCCAGTGGATGAAACACGCAGATTTAACCCTTTCCCTACGTGTAATGAATAGGCTTTTTCACTTGGTTCAAATAGGTCAAAATTAGTTGAAAATAGTTTCAAATGTGGCATTTTGCTGGTCATTTCCTATTTAATGGGTGTGAAAAAATGAATTGTAGCAATAACAGTGTGTTATAAGCAAATATAAGATCGTTAGGTGTCCCGTTGGGTGAGTTTCAAAAAACGGTTATAGAACAGGTATATGTAAATTTGGCATTTGGCACAATCCATTTGGCACGTAAATATTTTTTGTGATATTTTTTGTGACATTTTTTATAGCCTATCTCATTGTTGTGTAACGCAACTTTTAATGGAATTTGGGCGTGCCATTTTATTTGGCAATGTTTGGCCGCGTAAAGATCAACCTGTGCAAGTTAGATCCTTAAATTTGGTGTTATAATCCAAAACATCGTTGTTAGGATGATTGGGATCATGAGTAAAAAAACGGATTGGCTTAAGCACTGTAAGCGTTTCTTGCAAAATGGCTCAACACCAGCTGAGCAAAGGGATTACGCAGAACGTCACCTCTTAAATTACAACACTTTTAGAAAGCGCCTGGCCGCGTACAAGAAGAGTGATACTTACAAGCGCAGCCTTGCTGCCACTGAGACTGTGCATGCCAAAATCAGGGGCGGTAAGGCAAAGGCCAAACGTGAAATTGCTGAAAGTCAGATTCCAAAGGAAATGACGCGCGGCGCACGCGTAGCAAAGCCCATGCCAGCAGCACACCCAGGCATTAAATATAATCAAAATGGTACCCGCTCATTTAGACCAGGTAATCGCGTAGCACTTCTACATGCTGAGTTTTTAAAAGGTGGTTTTCGCTCTCGTAATTATGAGTCTAGGGGCAAGGTTGGTATCGATGAAAACCTTGAATTGCTCAATACCCAATTCGCTACAATCCACGACACCGGTGCAGAGTTAATACATGACTTAGAGGCGCGTTACAAAGATAACGATCCCATCGTCCTTAAAGAAATGAACGCTACAGGCAAGGTTGTTGAACGTGAATTGTCACTAGCCGAGGCCCGTATTGAAATCGCGCAGCAAACGGCAATGCCGATGACTGAGATTTTCAAAGTGATGCTCGCGGGTGAGGTTAAATTAGCTGAGTTAGAGCTAAAAGATCGTGATGCCCCCATGTTCAGCAAGTTTGAGCAGTACCAAATAACAAAAGAGATCATCCAACAACGCATCGATGAGAAATTAACAGCGGGTGAAACATGCAGCATGTTTCTACTTGCCGGTGTTGAGCCCCCATCCATATTATCCCGCGAATATGAAATAGAACTACGCAATGCAGAGGCCGAACCGCCTAGCGATGATGGTATTACACCAGATCAAGCGTCCGAGCTTAAAAATCATTTAGTACAACGCAATTCAGACACCCCTGATTGGTTAGCCAAGCGCCGTGCTGAAAATGCTCGCGTATACGCAGAGTCAGCCGGTGTTGGTGATGAATTGATAACTCATAGTGAAGAGGTTGAAGATAGTGAAACGTAATAAAAACAGCAGAAAACAGCGTAAGTCATCACGGGTAGTAAATTCTACTGACCAGGGCTTGCATATGCCTGGTTCGACAACGACTAAGACACTGGCGACAAAGTGCGTGGCTATCGACCGCGCTTTTGCTGATGTAATCAGTAACATTGATATGGGTACCTGTGTGAAAAACCTCCCCAATATTGTTAAAGATAAGCGATATACCGAGTTATTAAGTAAGTATGGCGAGTTCTATGATCGCGTTCTGTTTGATTTTTTCGATAAAGATATGACTGGCCAAGAAATGTTGCTCGTAAATACAGTGTTCGCGGGTGATAGCACTAAGACCTGTGTTCAGCTTGATTTAGATAGTAATGATGACACTTGGATGGAACTGCAGAGCATGTTGCTTGTTAGTTATATGGTCCTTAATCCGTTGAGTCGTATTGTCATCATTTATTCTGGTGATAACGCCCCTGCAGCTATTTATAAGCAAATGACCAATATGGTTAAGCAGATAAAAATACTCATAACGAAAATGCCGTGGATTGGTGAGTATCTGTCAATTGTGGATAGCGGCCTAAAGATTAACTTACCAGGCACTAACAATTGGCGACTTACATTTAAGCACTACAAGGCTGGTGGAGAACTAAAGCTTACTGGTGAATCTAACCCTAAAATGCTGACGGTTCTAAACAATGCACATGACTGCACTTTAGATGCCTGGCGCGTAGTCCAGCTCGCACAAACAGGTTGTGATAATAAGGTGCTAGCAATAGGTGGTAATCCCATTGCAGGCACCGCATTTAATACCGCCATTGAAAGTCCTAACTGGGCTAAAGCACCATTGAAAACGCTCATTGAGGCGTAACAATGGCAAAGAAACGTCTTTCCTCACTCAACAGTGATTATCGCTACTTAGGCTTGTTAGAGCATTATTCCCATGATTGGGAATTGGCTATGTATGTGTTTTTTGGTAAGTACCCCGATCATCAACAAAGGCTGATGCTTAAAAGTATTTTCCAAGAAAATGCGAGAACCAGTGTGGCCAGTGGCCACGGTACCGGTAAGTCAGATTTGATTAGCATGATCATCATCATGTTTATGATCTTCAATCCTAAGTGCCGTGTTGTTGTTGTCGCCGCAAAGCTGCAGGTGGTGAAAGACTCTGTGTGGTCAAACTTAAACGCTAACTTTGAGGCACTTGAAAAGCGGATGCCCTGGGTGGCGCATTACTTTAAGATCACCGATGTTAACTTTTACGAGAAGTCACAAAAGAACGTATGGCGTGCGAGTGCGAAAGGCTATCGCATCAACAATGAACAAACACTAGCTGGTGAGCATAGGGACGTAATGCTTACAGTAATGGAAGAGGCCAGTGTTATTACTGATGCCGCCTTTCAGACTATTTTAGGCGCCCAAACTAGCCGAGATAATCGTGTTGTAGCACTGAGCCAGCCAACGCACAGTGGCGGTTTCTTTTATGAAACTCAGCACTCTCGCTCAAAGTTAGAGGGCGGTATGTGGGATGCAATGACGCTGCGCTCTGATGAATCTGAGTGGGTACAGCCAAACTTCATCCTTAACTGCCTAAGTGATTATGGTGGTTATGATTCACCAGAGTTTCAAATTAAAGTGTTAGGTCGATTCCCTGCCAAGCAAAGCTTATTCTTATTAGGCCGCACAGAGGTTTTAGGCGCAGTCGGTTGTGATGTTGAACTAGGCGATGATTGGGGGTGGGTGGCTACGATTGACGTTGGTATTACGCGAGATAAATCGGTTATCAACATTAGTAAAGTAAGCGGTGATATTGGTCCTGATCGTGTAGTTAAGAATGTCATGTTAATGGAAATGGCCGCTGATTACGGTACCCAAGCATTTGCACGCCGCGTGATCGCGGAATGCTGCAGTGGACGTTTTCCTAATATTACGATAGCGATTGATGCCGATGGTCCTGGTCATCCAATTTGGGAACATATTGTCGAGCTGGTGGAAGATGGTGGTTATGATGATGTCACCGTATTGGCTATTAGATGGGGTAAGCCACCGTTTACCAAAAAACAAAAAGATAGATTTAAAAATCTGCGTGCGATGGCGCATGTATTTGCGGCTGATGCTATCCGGGCAAAACGCATGTCTATTGATAGTCAGACTAAAACAGTTGAACAGTTCTGTAAGTTACCAGGTGGTCTGAATGGTTCTGGCCAGTGGATAATGATGTCTAAACAAGACATGAAACTTAAGATGCAAATTGCATCACCGGATAGATCTGATACTTACTGCTTTACTCAAATTATAAATTATAAGGCCGCATCAATCGAAACTAGCTTTTTCAGTAGTGATGATGCCGATGATTATAATGAATGGTTAGGTCTTGATGCCGATGAAAAAGAATATGAACCGGCAGATGGCGATTGGGATAAAATCAATCATTCTGACGATGATGATCACGATGAAAGTTATTGGGATGATATTGAAGAGGGTGATATTGCAATTAATGAGCAAGCGAGAAAAGAGTTGGAATTATTAAATTATACTGATTAAAACTTTTATATTTTACAACTTTTAAAAGTTAAGTAATAGAGACTCAAGAAACATTGAGTCTCTATCATTTTTTCTAATTAGAATTATATGTATCTTTTTTACTTTCTATAACTGCGTGCTGACTAAATCCAGCTCTCCTCTTTGCGAGGTCTGAATCTGACTTTTTAAATAGCAGGGCGTTGGGCGCACCAGAGTAAGGTATATTCATTAAGTCTTTGTAAATACTTCTAAAGTTTATCTTTCCTTCTTTTTCAGGGCCTAATGTTGGAGTGAGTATATTGGGCTCTTTAAAATCTTTTCCTGATATGAATACGCCTGCAGTTGTTAACCTAGTTCTTTCATCATCCATATTGTCATAGTAAATTCTGAGCGTTATATCTTGAGCTGCTACAGATCTTAATATGTAATCTGTCTCTTCACATTCTTTGAAAAAGTTTATTTCTTCTCTGAGTTCTATCGCTTGGAGTCTATGAGAAGGAGTATCATATCTTTCTGAAACACTTAATTTTCTAGTAAGACAAGCGAGTATTTTTTCTTGGGATATAGCTCTACTAGATATGGCATCGTTAACCCATATTCGAACAAGTGCGACATTTTTTGAATATGTTGGAATTGATAAATTATTACGTTTTTTACCTGTGGCGCAAAACTCAGTAATCGCATCGTTTATTTTAGTGATGCTTTTTATCGCAGATTTTATTTTACGCTCGGCCTCTGCGCTTTCTACAACATAAAGTCTTTTCTCTGCTTTTTGACCGTTCGCGTTCGGTGCGAAAACTCGTCTTGATTTATTAGATTCGTGCAGATCTTCTAATTCTAGTTTGATTCTATCTTTGGCTGCTTTAAGATCAGCTAAGTTAGTTATTATCATTATTTCGCACCTTGACGTTAGGGTTGTATACCGTCTTTACATTTTGTTTTCAGAATCAGCCAGGCTGGCTTTTCAACTTGTCTTTTAGTGATGACTAGGTAGTAATTTTCTATTTATTACTGAATACCTCCAAAGAGGTCAAAACCGGTCATCTTCTACTTATTGTAGCACCTCGGCACACTTTTACCCATTTTTTAGACCTAAAATCAAAGTCACTTGTTAGGATATGTATTCTTGAACTAGATGGTGCGGTGTGTGAAATCTGAGTGTTTTCTCGGGTGATTCTAAGTAATAAATCAGTATAGTGGGCTGCTAGGTTCAAGCATACCTATTCTTGAACCTAGTGTTTACTTTATTTATCTTGTAAATAAAATTAATACCCTTTAAAATCAACATCTTAATGTCGCTTATTTTATAACAGTGGTTGAGATTGCCAACTCGTAAAACCACCTGTTTTTTTTGATGAACCCTATAAATTGACCGTTTTATCTACGCTAAAAAATTAAGTGCAACATGCAGCACTTAATATCTTGTGTTGTTGTCACTTTTGAATCATAATCACAAAGTGTAATCTGCAACATGCAGCACTTATATTTTTTGTTAATTCACTATATTGTAAAGGGGGATAAATGGCCCGTTCATTTAAAATGAGTTCGTATGAGGCAATTGTTGTTTGGGGTAAGGTAAAGTCAGATCTTATTAATGCAGTTGGTTTTGGTTGTGATTTTAGCCGTGTTGCAAATGACGATATAGGAAATCAAATTGCAGGGCTTAGTGGTGATGAATTAGAGCTTTATTTAAAGGATTATTCTATCTCGCTAGGGGAAGTATTAAAGCCGGACTACTTAAAATCATTGCGATCTACAATGCGTGCAAAACGTAGTCGTGAAAAGAAAATGCTAGGTGAAAACAAAGTAAGTAGCATGACATTGGATATAGGCTTGAAAGAAGAGATTAACTTGCTGGTGGATCACATTAACGCCGATCCTGATAATAAAAATCGAGTGTACCAAGTTGACGTTGTTCGTATGGCCATTGCTGATCTTACGGCCAAGACATTTAAAGTTGATGAAGACTAATCACCGATAAACATTTTCTGATATGCTTTGCTCGACCAATTTAATTGCGTGCATGTCAGCGCTAAAAGGAATTGTAAATTATGGCTTGTATACAGTCGTATCCGCCAAGAACTATAAAAGAACTTCGAAATATATTACAACTTGTTGACAGTTCGAACCCTGTTGTAGCACTTATGTTGGAAATGAGTGCGCTTACTGGCCTTCGTTATTCTGACTGCTCAACATTAACAATTAAAGAAGTGACCATTAACGGTGTACTTAGAGAGTCAATTTCAGTCGTACAGAAAAAAGGTTATAAAAAACGGTTGTCATCTGGCATGGCTGAACCTGCAGCGAGAAGAGCTGCGACAGTGCGGGTTAGCTTTTCTGACCAAGCGAAGGAGCTTATCGAGGAGGCTGTGAGATTAAACCCTGGTGGCACACTATTATTTGAATCGGACAGGAAAAGAGGCTTTCCGTATTCTGCGCAGTATGTGAATAGAATACTTAAAAGTGCCGCTGTTAAATTAAAGCTTACTTATCCGTTGTCTAGCCATAGTTTTCGTAAAGCGTTTGCGTTAATGCTGATAGAGAATGGTGCAAAGTCTCACACGGTACGAGACTTACTTGGCCATGCGTCATTAGCGAGTACAGATCATTACCTAAGTACGTTCATGTCAGATAATGACGGACATGTGGCTAAGTTGAAGTTTTAATCTTATTACGCAATCGATAGCTGATAGCGTATCGAATCGTATCCCGAAAATCCGTTTAAACGAGGTCTTACAATTAGGCTGTGCCAGGCACCAAACTCGGTGAAGTCAGCCATTTTGTTTTCAATGGTAGCTCCCTGCAGTGGAGTTACCATTACATCACATCTAAGATCACCCCTTTCAGATTTAAACTGAGTCCCATTTTTTGCTTGGTATTCTATTGGTTTTTCGTTCATTATTTCTCTAGGCATTGTTGCGTCCCCCACTAATGATGTCCGGTCATGTTAATTTTTTGCCGTGTCTTTTTTCGGGGTTATTTTTCGTCTAAATCCAAAGCCGGTACCAACTAATGAACCGCTAATATAAATGCCAGTCGAGCCAATTGATACACCTAAATATCGACCTCCCAGGCGAAATGAAAAACTCTTCTTACCAATTCTCAACGTTAAGAATGGCAGTATTTTAATTTGTTTTCTAAATGTAATTTGAGTCTTTTTTGTCACGTTATACTCGCTTATTATCAATTGTTAATGGTGAAACATGCAGCACCTAAATGGGTGTTTTATGGAGTTTAAACTTATGTTGTGTCATTTTAGCTAAATAAATAAATGTGAAACATGCAGCATGTTATTAATTATGGCTATAATATTAACATGAAACATGCAGCACTTGTCATTTTGGTTATTTTACATGCCCTAACTGGCTGAAAACTTCTTTAAATTTGTCACCGTTCGGTCCCATGTAAGTGATTAATGTTCCTTTGGTTACACTTTTAGTCATCTCACCGTTGGGCTTTCGGTAATTGACTCTACCATTTGGATAGCATTGTAAAAAAGGGATTAGCGGGAGCATCCAACCCTCTGACATTGAAGAGAACGTCACGATAATAGCCTCTTCGACATTACCTTCATTGAATTCATTTACCATTCTGTGAGTCCATTCTCCGGTACTTGGAATTGCCTTTTTAATGTGATGGCCGCGTCTACCCTTACCTGGCTTACAGTTCTTTTTCTTGCACTTGCTTGGCTTTAAACAAGCATTTTCGCCTTTATGAAATGGCGGGTTCATAAACATGGTGCCAAACCAAGGTTGAGCTAAACCATCCTTTTCAATGTCGTAATAAGCATTTGCCTTGACCGTTTTATTCGCTACTTCACAACTAGCAGGGTCGAGTGATATGTGGCCAAGAACCTCTCTTGCCAGTTCTACTATGTCCTCTGGTGTGTAGTAATCGAATGAGCCGGAGCTTTGGTTTATGAGTTGGTCTGCTGACATGTTAATGTTGCCTAAATTGAGAGATAAAATGAGTCAATGCCGTGTAGTGAACGATTTAGGTGATGCAGGTCACACTAGCTACCGTTGCACGAAACGAAACGCTATAACATCCTAACAACGATGTTCGCCTATAACAAATGTTAAACAATAATACTCCTGTCTAATTGAGTGGAGTGGTTATAATGATTGAAACACGAGGTCGTATCGGCGGTTATGGTAGAACAGGTCGGTTTTTACAGGTTGCAGAGTTCGATAAATGGTATGATTCTCAGACCATTATGAAAGTATTGAATGATAATGGTGATAATGCAAAGTACGGTAATGCTAAGACTGTGTTTGAGTCATTGGACCGCGCTAAATGCCATTCAACAAAGCGTAGATGTAGAGCTAAACGACCTCAAATCATGCTGTTAAAGCCTGTCCATAAAGTGCGTCCTGTGCCTGATGAACTGCTCAACATTTGTGGTACAAGCATAAAAGATTACCTAACAACATTCATGTTAACCAGCCACATGGGGGCAGAAGTGCAAGGAATTAGACGAGAATACCGTAAGAACGATAAGAACCTGCGTGCTATAGCAATGCAGCATAGAGATAAGATAGCGATTAATTTTGATGGTACTTATTACTCGATAGCAGGGTGGGAAATGGTGGACAACATAGTTCGTGTACTATTTAAAGTGGTACCACACCACCAGCTATATATAGATCGTAAAGGTAAGCACCGTTTTTCGTGATAAACATCATCCTAACAACGAGGTTTTAATATAAGTGTTTACATTTGGAGGGTAGGTGTCGTATTATGCGTTGGCTGACAGCGGTATTAGCCACGTAAGCTTGATTTA
The DNA here is from genome assembly GCF_018219155.1 of Moritella sp. 24. NCBI lineage: Bacteria > Pseudomonadati > Pseudomonadota > Gammaproteobacteria > Alteromonadales > Moritellaceae > Moritella > Moritella sp. 24. Next base: position 49,485 of record NZ_CP056124.1, read on the forward strand.
AAATGATTCTGACCCTGTATACAGCGTTATTTTAAGCTTAGTGAACAGCTCTCTATAAGTATGATTATATGTAATAAGACCAAAGCCACTTAAACCATATTAAGTGGCTTTTTTTTGCCCTTATTTTATCGCTCAAAACATAATGGGAATTACAAAATAGGAGCTGGTAATGGATAAGAAACTTCACATCGTGAGTGCTGGTAAGTCGGAAGTGAGCATCACCGCCGGTTATCGTAAGAATATACTTTTCGTGCAAAGCGTTACTGAAAAAAAGATACAGTCACAAGCTGATTTCGCTAAATTCCGCAATAACATGCAAGTATTTAAAAAGCGTGGCTTTCTAGTGTCTGTGAATGAGACTATGCCCCGTTATGCACCAGGCTTTAACAACTGCAACCTATCTGAAATAGACGCAAACGGTCAACCGCGCCTGGTTGCAGCGTTAACAGCATATCAATACCTGCAGAGCCGTAGTGCGATCCAATTTGCAGAAGGCGTGCGTAGTATTAGCGTGCCTCACAACGTATATGACAAAGAAGTAAGCGACAAAGGTGTCGTATCTTACCGTATTGATTGGGATAGCATTTCAGAGAACGCTATCGCAATGCTAGCAACTGTCTACAACTGCTTTAATCACTCCTCAACAGAAGAAACATACCTAACAACAGTGTTCGGCCTATTGAACAAGAACCGCAGACATACAAATAGCATGGCTAAATTTACCAGGGGCAACCTATGAGTAATGTTTACTCTCGGTTATCAGATATGTCTATTGAAGATGATGTACTGCGTGTCGAACTCTATAAGAAGGTATTGAACTACATAGAAAGTACGGCAAATATTGATGACATTATTTTATATGAAGTAAAGGAAGATGAACAACATCGCCCCGACTTATTAGCCTACCGCGTGTTTGGTAATGATGATTTACGTTGGTTAGTCATGCTGGTGGCTGGTATCGATGATGATTTTGAGGCTATACCTGCAGGCTATGATCTTGCCTTTCCACCACTTGCCATTGTTAGAACAATGATTCGAGAGGTGCGAGACAATGCCACCAGCTAAATTAGAACTCGAAAAGAAGAGTAGTGGGCGTTATCACACTGCTGGGCTTGATTCTAAGCAGTTTATGCAAGCGTTTGAGAAAATACGCAAGCAGAACGCCAAGACGAGGCGCAGTGCCAAACGCACCATAACGCCTTCGGTACTCAAACAAAAAGGCACCAAGGACCTTGCACGGCTTGGTAAAAAAGAAGATGGCTCAAATTTTACCAGGGAAGATCTCCTCGCACTGGAAAAATCGAAGAAAGACTTTGAGCGCCGCTATGATCGCAAAACAGCCGGTATTAGTTACGCACAGATAGTGTCTGCATCACGTAGCATTGATATTAAACGAGCTAATAACCAGGTAACAGATGGCTCCGGTATCACCAAGGCCCACGTTGTTGCTATCAAGGCTAACGTTGTAAAGTTTCGTGTTAAGGCCTCACTCAAAAATGGCGATGACGATCACATGGTCAACATACGCATAGAGTCTTGGGATGACTTCATGCAAGAGGCCGAAGTCTCAACTAAAGGTTATCAAAAAGCGACAGCCAAGGCCGTTCGTGACCGTTTATCACTCTCTTGCGACTGTGGCCGTCATCAATACTGGTATCGATACCTCGCAACCATTGGTAATTATTGCGTTGCACCACCTAAAGAGTTCTCGCCTCCTAAAGTGCGCAACCCTAACTTTACAGGCGTTGCATGTAAGCACGTATTGCATGTGGTTAATAAGCTGCAGTCACCGACTTGGGCTAACCAGCTCGCTATCCAAATGAAGAAACAAGCCAGTAAAACCGGTTACGGTGATGACAGTCGTTCTAATCATATATTCAGTGATGAAGACATCAAAAAGCAAAGCAAGACACGTAAAGGCAAGATTGACCACAAGGCAATGCAGGCTGAATTTAAGAAGTATGAGAAACGCCAAGCAGCGTTAGGTAACAAGCTTAAGCGCGATAAAAAAGAGATCGATAAGCTGCGTAAAGGTATGACTAAACGCCTTGGCCAGCTTGAAAAAGCAAAACGCCAGGTAGCTAAAGAGAAAAAATCGAAAGGTGATCTAATTCGTTTCTCATTCCCGATGTTTAAAGACACGCATAAAGACAAGAACTGGTCGGATACTGAGTTGCGAACTCAATTCTCTAAACAGACCGGTATCAATATTAAAGTAGTGGGGGCGGTATTAGATGACAAGTGAAGTTAAGTTAAAGCCACGGTTTAATCAGCATGAAATATTAAACAAAGTAATTCGTAATGATTGGATAACAGCAATTGAAAGTAACCCTGATTCGTTCCAGGCGTTGTTATACACGCCAATTGAAGTGACAGCGCAAGTTGAAGACTCCGATTATGAAGAGGTCTTATTCAACAAGCTTGATACAAACCAGCAGGCTCTTGAGTATGCCGACCCTGTGATCGTATCGGTATTAGATAACCCTGATGATATGGCACCGCTAGTGCTTGAATCTGGTAGTGAGGCTGTTAATAACTTTGAAGAGCCAATGGCGCTGCGAATTGGTCGTCATAACGTGCCGGTGGGTAGCGTGCTGGAATGGGAAGAAGTGGCAACCGAAGATACAACTCGCCGTTGCTGGTGGTACGTGCATAGCGGTGTAGCACTTGGAACAACGCTATCTGCAGTGGTTCACAATGTAATTCCATGTCGGGATTTTGAAGGAATGAATAATGGAGAATAAAAACAATGCTGGTCGTTATGTCACTCAGTCTAACAATGGTGCTGCTATACCTAGTTACTCTAATGATGACTACTCAACTAATGAAGTGGCTTTTAATGGGCTACTGGAAGTGTCGCACCTTACAGACATCGATAACGCTATTGCGAATAAGATAGGCGCGATTATAAATCGTCTGCACATTAGCAGCCCTGACCATGTTAGAAATAAACGTTTGGCCTTATTCGCGGCCCGTCCTATTAACGAAAAGCTAGCAATGGGTGAGTTTGAATCACCGCGCCGGTTCTTAATGACGCTATCTAAACAGCGTAGTAATAATACAGGCCAGGCAAAGACAAATAACGTACAGCTGCCTTACTTGTATGTCACTCGCGCACCAGGTATTTACTTTGCGGAGCCCGAAAAATACAAAGATGCCAGTAACATTGCAGATGTATGTGATAGCACAGGTACCTTGATAGGCCAGCTCGACCAATCCGTAACAGCTCTTACATACCAGTTGAATATTGTCGGTTGGCAAAACGATAATATTGACGCTATCGCCATGTTGATCATGTCCTGGTTACGCCATACACATGAAGATCATACGTTCACCGCTAAAACAGTGCTGGGAGGCATACCCTACGAGCTTGGTATTGAAGTGACCGACCGCCATTTAGTGACTGCAGAAAGTGCCAGCGTATCTTTTGAAGAAGATAAATTACGCGCATTGTCCGTTACGTTAACGGTCGATGCAGAAGTGGCCATCATTAGATACGGCTCAGAAAGTACCGCTAAGATTTTAGCCGGTAGTATTTTATGAGTAATCAAAGCGCCATGTTCGCGCAGTCATTAAAGATTAACGGTAATGACATCGATGTTAATCGCATAGTGTCACTTGCTTATACTGAATATCTCGACTTAAGCGGTCCTACTATCATTCTGCAGGTACGCGATGAACAATCATTTATCGTTGATAACTATGGGCTGGTGGCTGGTACCGAAATAGAAATAGGCATGGGCGATGTGCATGGTATTGGTGATGCGCTCTTTACTGAAACATTTACGACCATGTTATACCCAGTAAAGAATGGCGTGATCACGATTGAGGCGTTCCAAAAAGATTGCTACAGCATTAAGACACCCGCCTCTCGATCTCAATTTTTCACTGATAAGTCACCCTCTGAAATAATCAGCGCCTTAATACCTGGTTTAAAAATACAAAGCAGCGTTAACGGTAAAGGTGTTTATCACTTGAACCAGGGCAAAACGCCTGCGAGGTTATTGCGTGATATGGCAAGAGACTTCGCAGCTGCGTGTTGGATATGCAGGGGAACCGTATATTTCAAGTTACTTTCAGAGATAGTCGCTACGCCTGCAGCGTTAACACTAGGGCTTAATTCTAAAACCTGTGATGTCGATATACAGCGCTTTAACAAGATAAATAACAGTGCTCTATTTGAACGTGTTGCGTATAAGAATTTTAGTAGCTGGGATACAGAGTTAGGCCACCAGCGTTCGGGGGTATGCCAAGATAAACCCTTGGTGGTCGTTGCGTACCCGCTCACTCCCGTTCAATTAGCCAATCAATGCGTATACATACAACCGATGTTAGATGTTGTTGTCGTTGGTGATACCAATTTCACACCAGGTATCAACGTAGGCCTAGATGTGATCAAGTTATCCCATGATGCAGAGATAGATGAATCAGTACCCGCGACATTATTCATCCATTCAGTGACGCATTACGCCCAAGAAATGAAATATAACAACCGAATGATACTAGGAGCGCTTAATGTCTGATGATCGTAACAATGGTGCGCTACGTGATAAATACCGCGCTAAAGTGGTGAGTATCACACATCCTAAAGGTTGGCATAAAGCCAAGGTACGCGTGCTGGTTCTATGGGACCACATTGAAGATGACGATTTACCCTGGGCAGAGTATTTATTGCCATTAGGTGCAAGGAGTAAAGAGGGCGAGGCAATGCCCTGTAAAATTGATGATCTTGTCTGGTTGGAGTTTCCTATTTCGGGCGATACACGTTCGCCACTTATTGTCGGTTCTTGCTACCGCATAATAGAAGGTGAGAGTGAATTGCCGCAAGATTTATTCAAGCCGGTGTATGAACATAAGCGAACAGGTAAACAGCCACCAGCACCAACGGCAGCTTATGGTGATAGTACCACAGACCTAAACGGGATCCTAAATCAGATAACAATGAATGGTGCCTGGTGTTTAACACACAAAGCCACGGGTACCGCGGTTAACGTTACTAAAGACGGTCAGTTAGTTTTGCACACTGAGGGGGATAGCTTTAGCTCTACAACCGGGACTCACACAGAAGAAGTGACGAAAGATTTAATCAGTAATGTGGGCGGCAAATTAAACGTGCACGTTATTGGTGATGCGTTAATTAAGGCTGACGCGAACTTAACCGTTGAGGCTGGTGCGGATATGTTATTAAAGTCCGGTGGTAAATGTACTGTCGATGCGGGTGGTCCTCTGATGTTAAAAGGTTCTATGATAAGCGGTAAGTCGGGAGGTGGTTATGATTTCAAATAGCATGTTGAAAGGTGGCCATAATGTCGTTTGATAGCAATATGCGCTACTTACGCTGTGACGCTGTATTTCTTGCCAAGGTTTATATTGTGTCGCGTGATAGTGAGCTATGGGCTCAAGGCGTAAGAGTTGGCGACCTTATTCACTGTAAAAAATTAGATGTTGTTGCTGGTGGCCTTTATTCGCGTGCTAGCGTGATCTTAAAACAAGAAGATGGCACCATAAAAACAATCATCATTACCGATGACACAGATACGCTTGTAGAGTGGTTTGTTTATGAGCGCTCAATTAAAACATTAATCTAAGGAGAGTTATTATGCCAAGTGCAGCAATGGTAGGGTCTTTATGTGTGGGACATGGTGATTTCCCAGCGCGAGAAACCGTGGAAGGTGAGCCGAAGTTTTTAATCTATGGCGTGCCGATACACTGCACTGGTCACGCATGGTTGCCGCACACTAACTCAGTGGGTGTTACTCATGGTGGCAGTGGTATCGGGAGCAGTAAATTTATGGTGTTTGGGAAACCAGCTTGCATGGTCGGTGATTCGGTTGATTGCGGTTCACCTATTGCTACGGGAGAAGATCGTTTCCAAATATCCTAACGGATAGTGTATTTATCATCACGGACAATGGTATGATCATAACGTATAGCACGGCGAACATAACGCATAGTGCAGAAGAGCTTAACGCATAGCGCGATGACTTAAATTGAAAGTAAGGGAGTTTTGATGACAAATGTTAAACCGCCAAAAATCAGCGCCGCCACGTACCAGGCAATATTAACGTTTGTTGAAGGTCAGGATGAACCGGTGTCGGTAAGCCAAATCGCAATAGGGACTAATGTTGACGAGTCAGTAATACGCCGTGCGATAGGCCCACTATACAAGAACTCTGATTATTATTTTTTCAAAGCGAATGAGAACGGTAATTTATTTGCCCGTTATTGCTGTATCAAACGTAAAGATGGTCTTGAGCTTGATGTAGTGGCGTTGTTGTTTTCAAACAGAGCTGCAGAGGCCTTAGCTAAACATAAAGTATTAAGCAGCCGTCATTAACCTTTACCATCCTAACAATTGAGTTTAAATAAAAGGAATGTATGAGTATTCATTTAAACGACATGAAGATAACCGACTTTGAAGTGTTAGAGCAACCAAACGGGACCTTTAAAGTTATTGCGATGGATACCGTGGCAAACGTGTATGAGCATAGTCATCCGTTCCTTACACGCAAGCAAGCTAATACGATGTCGATGAAGATAATTGACGCTTACACAGATTTAGCGCCGATGCACTGGCGTTACTCTGCAGAGTTAACCCACTCAGTCGCAATGGGTGTTAATACCGGTAACGTGTGGTTATTTAAAAAAAGCAGTGGGATTACAGTTAACTTTAAGAGCTGCAGACGCTAATAGTAATTGAAATAGCCGACATCAAGAGACATAATGACAATATGTATACTACAAGATGGCATTATGTCGATATATGAGATTTCATAGAACCACGGAAGGTGAGTTTACACGCCTTATAGAAACAAAAACAATCCTTAAGTTGATCGCACAAGAGAGTGAAGTGGTACCGGATAAATTCTGCCTTGTTGGGATTAACCCGCATGAACGGATAGGCTACGCAATTCGTCATGGCCGAGTTGATGACTTAAGAACCTGGCGACTAGATAACCTGGTCAAGTTCCTCAAGAAACAATCTCAAATAATCCCACTCGAAGTGCAATATAAATAGTATTTTAGTAAGTGAACACATTTAATCAATATTAAGTTATAAAGCCCCGGATCATGTCCGGGGCTTTTTTGTGAGCAAAATAAAATAACCAGACCTCAACAGTGTAAAGTCTAGTGATTACACTAAATCTGACACGAGGAGCTTGCAATAAGCGTAAGATTTACCGTACAATCAGTGCATAAAATCTTACAGAGTGAATAACCATGACATTTACAGCTTATATTCGAGTTTCTGACGCAAACAAAGCTGATGGCGAAAGCCAGAGAGCAGCTATCCAGTCTTACGCTGTCAAAAATGGCCTCGCTATTACAAAGTGGGTGGAAGAACATATTTCAGCGACTAAGACAGACATTCAAGATCGACAACTGATGTCTAGCATTAACAATCAAGAGAAAATCATAGTAACCGACATTACCCGATTAGGCCGTAACAAGGTAATGGCGCTAATCGGGATCATAGGCTCAATCAAGGAATTGCACTTAGCCTATGACGATAGAGTTATAAACGATGACAATAGAGATAATGCTGAAACGATATTCTGTGTTGTAGGGCAATCATTCGCTAGTGCCGTAGAAAGTAAGAAACGTAGTGAAAGAGCTGTAGCTGGACATGCCAGAAGAAAAGCAGCAGGCCTGCAGATAGGTCGAGCCCCTGGTGCGATAATTAAATCCAAGTTAGATATTCATTCGGCTTTAATTTTAAATGAATTGTCAAAAGGCACCGCCAAAACAAAGATCGTAGACATCATTAAGGCGACAGGAACAACTTGCACGCGACAAGGGCTCTATGAATGGATAAGCAAAAGAACCATAACGTAATATAACCACCTCCAAACAGGCCACTAATTAAGTGGTCTTTTTTTTACCTTTAATTTAGCACCCCACTTATAAACCCTATTCTAACGGGCTTTAACAGCCACCAGCCCATCGAAAAATAAATAAAAAAAACTGTAATCATTTTACTTTTATTTTATCGCTCAAATTATGCTTTAAGCATGAATTTATGGACCAAGTGATAGTGAGAACATTATGTTTTACGGATTATCAGATAAACATCAAATCGTAGAATTAGCCCAGGCAGTATGCGCCGTACTCGGTGACGGTAATGGTTTTGCTGTTAGCTTGCTGGTGGAGACTTGCGCTGCAGAAACACTACTAGGTAAAGCAAGAGACAATACGCTTTATGGTGCCGGTGCCGGTGTTAGCCAAGTGGACTATGGCACGTTTGCCTGGTTACAAGAAAAGTACACGCCACGCGACCTTGCTGCCCGTATCTTCGATGTATTCAACATCGACCTTGGTTTAGTGGCATACAAGGAACTTGATTTTAGCCCTCTACTATCGCTTATCTTTTGTCGCCTACGTTATATGACGGTAACAGCACCTATCCCGACAACCCTATCTCTGCGTGCCGAATACTGGAAAGAGCATTACAACACCTCTGCAGGAAAGGGAACACCAGAAGAATACATATCACGCTGCCTATCATCGGGCGCAGTTGAAGTATTAACGGACGCTAAATAGGTAATCGCCAATGCTGAATCCTGATCTACTTCCTACAGACGAATTAACAATGCCATCACCAATCAGTGATGCAATTGTTCATGCTGCAGTAACCGTGCAAGGCATCATGGCCGAAATGCTCGGTGACTGCACGTATGAATTCGCTCGTTTATCAGAGCAGCAGCAAGATAGCGCACTTATCAGCATTGTGAATTACCAAGCCTTATCTTCTCGCCTACTTACACCAGCACACTTGCACGACATCAATATGGAAAAGTTGATAAAAGCAGGATGGTCCAAAGGTGAGTTAGACATTGAGAATAAGCACACGCCTATGCTGTGTGACTTCCACCAATTACCAGGCAAGGCGCAGGCATTTATTCAAGCGATGTTCTCCGTACTTAAAACAATGGTATTTAACATCGAAGAGGCCAGCGCATGAGTATTGCAGCAGCAGCATCCGTATTAGTGTCATTTGCACCTACCTTGATTGACTGGTTAACCGGTGATGACGATCCCGTAGCACAAAAAGCGATTGATATTGCTAAGGCCGTAACTGGTAGCCCTTCAATTAATGACGCTATCGAGGCGTTAACAGGCGATACAACATTAAGCACTGCATTTAATGAGCGCGTTCTTGCCAATAAATTTCAGTTTGAATTGTTACTGGCTGATAGAGCCAGTGCAAGACAGAACTACCCGAATAGTTATAAGCAAGCCGACAGCATGGCTGATCGCGTTATGCGTCAAAACTTACCCTTATCCGTACTTATGGTTGGCGTTCAAATTGGCGCGACTTATTTCTTACGAGAAAGCCCCGCACTACTAAGCACTGCAACAGCAGCATGTACTTGGGTTATCAAGCACTTACTTGATGAACGCAAGGAAGTTGTTGGTTTTTATTTTGGTGGCGCATTGTCGCGTGACACATCAAAAAAACCCCTTTAAAAATATCCTAACAATGGAGTTTGGAAAATGTCAAAAGAAGTAGAAGAACGTTTTAACAAATCAGTCATCGACACTCAAGTTCGTGCGGGTGTAATGAAAGCCGCACTTATCGATCCTCAATTTAGCGGTAATCAAGCGTATATTTCAGACCTAACGAAACGCGACCAAGCAATCGGTGATGCAGCAATGCAAAGCCCTCTTTACTCGTCAATGGGTGAAGAGCTAGGCCGCCGTCAAGCGTTATCTGATGCGTCAGCTATCCGTGAATACACAGCAACCCACAATGCGTTACCAGGTGATGATCTGTTAGCCGCTGCGCACGGTGCATTAGAGAATTTATTCTCAAACAACCAAGCACTTGCTGATTCAGCAGGGACAGGTATGTTGCTATCGTCAATGTCAGAAAGCAATCTAAGCTCTGAAAAAGGTGTCGCTATTCGCGCAACAACAGCCGCGCTGACACTGCCAACCCTACTTGCTAACCCAATGAACGCGATTGTTTCATACCTGCCTGTGAAAAAGTATGAAACAGAGATCTTCAATATTGAGCGTATCGCGGGTAAAACCCTGGGTGACTTCAAAAAGAATCAAGTTATTGACGAACTATCATTCGGCCAATACTCAAATCAACGCCAGCGTTACATCTTCGCAGGTGATCAACTGCCAGATGGTACAAAAAAAGCATTTACATTCAGCGCCATAGCAAATACACCAGCTAAAATTGCAATGCCCGTTCGCGCAGGTTCAGTGAAGGTATACGTTAACCGCGACTGTAAAGAACCAATCAAGCAAATTGATGGTGGCGACCTGTACGGTGTAGTGACATTCGCTGATGTGAAAATTGTTATTAGTGGCACAGTTGACGTAGAAACATGTGCAATTGCGATAGAGACAGACAAGGCACTACCAAGTGGCGTGGTACTGCACGCAGAATTTGAAGTCGACATTGAATCAAACTCAGACTTGATCCCAACCGTTAACCACCGCATGACATCACACAAATTCCGTCCTGCATCACGCGTAATTGGTGCTGACGCGTCAATCATGGCGATGTTCGCTATGAATACAGAATTTGGTGTTGATATTAACTCAACCAACCTTGCATCAATGCGTACCTGGTTAGCCAACGAACGTGCATTGAAACAACTAGACGATCTGATGTTCTTCGTTCAAGAACTCCGTGAATTTGATGCTCAAGTACCGACAGATGGTAACGAAACGTGGCAAACACGCTTTGAATACATCAAGTCGCTGTTCTTAGAGATCTCACAGCACTTTATTAACACTAATAAAGAATCAGGCCTTAAAGGTTTGTATTGCGGCACGCTGTTTTCAACGTTTATCAAAATGTTGCCATCATCGTTATTCCAACTTACTCCTGGTTACACGCAAACAACGCAAATTCATTTTGTGGGTACGTTGCTCGGTAACATCAAAATCTTTGAAGTGCCGTTCACTAACTTGGTACCAGCAGACAAAGCCCTTGCGTATTCACGTACTGACAAACTGGGTAAAGCGCCGTACTTCACTGGTGACGTTATCTCACCAACGCTTTATAGCCATGACGTAGATAAGTCATTGAATAAAGCCAACACACTATGGGCGCACGGTTACGACAACGCGGCTCCTGACTGTGACAAATTCCTATGCCTGATTACGTTAAAGAACTTCGTAGCCGGTTAGTCCACCTCAAGTGCGGCTAATCATTTTTAGCTGCACTCTTTAATTAATTCTCAGGAGTTAACAATGAAAAACACAGTTGTTGTGACCAATGCAAGCGGTGTTCGCGTCACGATCCAAGGTCGCCGTATCAAATCGTTACGCGAAACAATTCAAGATCAAGAGTTTCCATTCAAAAAAGACGGTGACGCAGTGCGCTTTGCCGACTCAATCAACGGCATGAATCAACGTGGTTTAAGTGCGCTTTATGCGGGTACCGAAACCGAAGAATCAAGCGTTGAGTCAGGCGTAATTGATATGTCCACCAGCTCTGATGATGCAGCAGTTATTAGCACGCTAGCACTTGAAAAAGAGCTTAAAGAACTGACCGTAAAAGACCTTAAGGCCATGTGTAAAAGCAAAGGTTTAAGTAACTACAGTGCGCTGAATGAAGATGAACTCATTCAATTAATCATCAAAAACACTCAAGAATAGGAAAATATATGATCACTCGTACTGTATCCGATGTCTCTGACGTTACCTTAAATTACACTGATGTTGGCAATACACTGTCAGTTGGTGCTGGTAACGCAATGTCTTTCGTTGCACTTGTTATCTCAAGTAAAGGTCAACCAGGCAAAGTATTACCGGTTAATGATACTAACTGGCAGAAAACACTTGGTAAGCCATTTCACTTTCGCGCCGGTTCTCATGCTGAATCACTTCGCCATATCAGTGAGGCTGTTGTTGGCGGCACTGGTTATGTTGTTCGTGTCATGCCTGATGATGCTCGCTGCCCTGTATTAACGATTGGCGCGGTTTCTGGTGATTCAAACACTGTAACAGCTAGCGCAGCAGCTTATGGGGCAGAGCCGACACTTAGCGATGGCTCGCTTGCTGCAATCTATTTAATTGATGGTGACAATGAGTTACCCCGTTCAATTGAAATCGTAGCTGCAGATGCAGGTGAATACGGCGCTAATTTCTTTATTCTAACGCTTACAGAGCTACAAGCTAGCGGTGATACGCTTACGTTAGATACACAGGTTATTTCGTTTGATGTAAACGCAGTAGATGGTGATAACAAAACAGCGTTCATTGAAGATGCACTGTCTCAAAACTCAACATACATGCGTGCCGTTGCCGATGTTTCTCAGACGATCGAGTTCAAGGCCATTGCTAAAACTGCGTTTACTGGCGGTACTTCTGGTACTTACAGCGACATTACAACAGCGCATTACCAAAAAGCGTTAGATTTAATCATCTCAGAAAACCCATCGTTTGAGGCTGTGATCGCAGCTGGTTGTTACGATGACACTATCTTAGATGGCTTAACTAAGTTGGCCGATTCGAACAATGTCTCTTTCTATTACGATATTGAGCCAAACCTATCGTTTGCACAGGCAGTAACACGCCAGCGCGATCTTGCGATTGGTAGCCACTTCGCCCAGGCATACCACCTACCTTATTCAGCCATTGACCCATTCTACAAAAGCCGTGCGAACTGGGGCTTATCTGGTTTTGTTTTCGCGTCAAAAGCAAAAGGTGTAATGAGCAAGTCACCTACTGGTGGTTGGCACTTAACACCGGCTGGTGAAACTCGCGCAACACTCTCGCGTAAAAGCGCTGAAATCAACCCTAACGCTGGTATCCCTGATTATGAGGCGTTCGTTACTGTCCGTCTAAATAAGATGGGTAAGAACAGCGCTGGTCAATTGATGATTGATGATGCGTTAACGTGTCGAACTCGTAAAGATGCCCTTCGATTTGAAAACCAAGTGTCGGTTGATTTAGCGATTGGTCGTGCATACGTGGCGTTGGCTAACTCGTTAAAACACGAACCAGATGGCGTAACGCTAAAAGGTCTTACTTCTGGTATGGCAACTATCTGTGATGGCTTTGTAGCGTCAGAGTGCCTGGTTAAGCCACGCGATCCAAACGATGGTGACAGCCCTTACATCATCCGTGTTGAGCAGCTTGAATCCGACCTTTGGAAAGTATCTTGGGATATTTGTATCTCTGGTTCTGCACGCCGTTTCATTGGCCAACCTCGCCTACTTAAATAAAGGAACCTTGTTATGGCAAACCCATTTGTAATTAATGGCGTACTCCCTAGCAGTACATTTAAAAAATCAGAAATCGAAATCGCACAGGCAGCGCAGCGTAAAGCTGATGGTCAACCTATGTTGCTATCTAGCATTAGCGATGATGATGAATCAATCCTTTCGGCGATGGCCGTTACTGCAGATAAGAACCTACGCTCTTTTGCTGCCGCATTAGTCATTGAGTGGGCTAAATCAGGTGAGCACGATTACGACTCACTTGAGGCGTTAATTGTCGGCGCTGTAAATGAAGATGATGATGAACTTAGTGATGATGACAAGCAAGAAGTCGAAGAGCTGATCAACGCTGTGTCTCAATTCATCTTGGATATTACTGACATGAGCGCCAAGGACCTGCAAACGCTATTTGAAGAAGAGAACGACACGCTAGCTGAAAAAGCGGGTGATGCTATCTCTGACGCAATCAAGAGCGAACCAACGGACGAACTTATTGCTAACTATGCAGAGAAACAAGCCTTGCTGTTATCTGCCGTTAAAAAAGTAGTTCGTGATGGTAAGACGGTCCTTATTAAAAAGCGCACTCGTAAGCGCCGTATGTCTCCGGCTCAAAAAGCGGCACTGAAAAAGGCGCGTAAAAAGTCTAACAGTTCAGCCGCAAGAGCGAACCGTAAGAAATCAAATCGCTTGCGTAAAAGCAAAGGCATGTAGGGGCTAACCACGATGACTATTCACTGCGGCGTGCGTGATGGTGACGGTATATCACCTTATTACAAAGCGTTTCTAACACAAGAGATACCCAATCTTGGTTTAGTCACTGTGGTTGGCTATATATCCGGTGATACATCCATTGAGCTAGCCCAATTATGGTCTAGCCCATTTGAAGGTGACACAGCCGGTAATGCTGGTGGCCTTGATAAGGCCTCATCGTTAGCACAAACGCAATCGGGGATGACTTCTAAAACATTAGCCAACGGCAAGCTGGTATGGGATGGCGCAGAGGCGCTGGAAATTCCATTAACACTGCAGTTTGTTGCACATGCTGATGCAAAAATTGAAGTGAACGACCCGATTAAGTATTTGATGCAAATGTCGAGCCCGGAATTAAAGGATATAACACCGCTTGGGCGCATACCGCAACAAGTAACACTTGATTTAGGTCGGCGCTTAATTGCAAACGTCTTTATCAAGAATGTCAGTTACAACGAAAGCGCAGCAAAAACCAAGCAAGGCTATTTCACGCATAACGAAATAGTCCTGCAGTTAAGTTTAGATGGGGCCGTCAACGCCTCTAAAATTCCTAGTATTTTTAAATAAGGTAAACATTTATGTTAACTCATAACACGAAAGGTCAACGTAACTTCATCCGCGAAAAGTGGACTAAGCACCGTCAAGTCGGTGAACGTGCTATTGCGGCTCACTTTGAAATGTCAGTAACTAATTACCCTAACTTGTCCGTTAAAATTGCCTCGACACAACTACCAGAAATGGCGCGTGAGCTTATCGAATCTTTTGGTGGTATGGGCGTAGCGTCAAACTTCCAAGGCAACTTAAAGAACGCGGGTGAAATCACCGTTGTTATCGAAGAAACGATCAAGGGCGACACACTTGCCGACCTTCGTAAAATTGTAGACAACAAAGAGTATGTTGATGTCGAAATCAACATGACACCAGAAGAGCTTGCGGGTACAGCCTCAGTTACGCGCACGCTATTAGAATGTTCAGTAGTGTGTGAGGCGATTGATCTTGCCAATGAAAGTGTCACTGAATTAGTAAAACCGTCTGTAACTTTCCGTTACAACTGGATTGACTAATTATGACCCCTGTGCAGCTTTTAGATAACGTTAAAGCACGTTTTTATGCCTTGCTGCACAATGAGTCGGAGGTGCTAAGTCAGCTGTTAAAAACAGCGCTTGGCGCTTACCAGGACCGCGCCGGAGTGTCCGAAAGAATCAAGATAAAAGCAGTCGATAAAGATGATGATCAAGAAGTTAGTTTCTTAGTACCGGATGACTTTTTGGCTCGCGTTATCGTAAAGGATAAGACAGGTAATTACGTGTCAGCGAATTATGATCGCAGAGCAAAGCGCATGATCGTAGACAGTAAAAGATACCACTTACCCTTAACGTTCGACTACCTGGTTAACTTGCGTGAAGTTGATTTAGATAACTACGAACTACAGCCAGAGATTGTTGGTTTAATTCAAGACTATTTAGAAATACTTATCTCAATTCCTAACTCAGAGCGTCAACGCCGCGTTGCTATAAGCGGTAATCTTGATGTATCAGATATTCCCTCAGAGAGTGACTTGTTTACACGTAAAACAGCTCTTGAAGAACGTATGTCCTCGGCTCGCTGTGCCTTACCCATGATCTCCATTCAACCTTAAAACATATACGCGTTGCCACCAGCGGTAACGCGCCCTCAATTCAAAGACAGTAAGGACAATACGCGTGTCTCGAAAAGTATTGCAAATGCAGCGTCAAATAGCCCTATCCCGCGTCAAAGTTAATTATCAAATGGATTGCATGTGGCGCATTGTCATTGAGGGCCAGCCCGATAACTTAGACTTGTTCAGCCGTGAAGTGAGTTATGGCAAAGGAACGATTGAAAGCGACACGATAAACCTGAGAACCGGTGACTTAAATTCACCCACTAAAAAAGAGGCCGGTTCTGTCAGTGTTGTTTTTAACGATGATGATAACGGTTCGATTAGTGAGTTTATCAATTCATTACAAGACAAAATATTCAATGACGATGGTACACAAAATTTACCTGTCGATTATTTATTTAAACTAACTATTTATCGCTTAAAGGATGATGGTACTGAGCGATTAGACGCACAGTGGTCTGTTTATGTAGAAGAGAACAATGATTACAGCGGTAACAACGATAGCCGTACAGAGCTAGGTACCTTTAGCGCGACATTTAAAAAATATAAATCGATAGGGAATTAATACATGACAATTGAAATCATTCAATCATACCGACTATTTGAAGATCGTAAGACGGACATACACTTTCGCGCACCGACTGTGGCCGATTATCGTTCGTTCGTAGGATTGTCAGTGTATTTAGAAGAAATGGTAGCAACCCGATACCTAAATCAACTGCAGGTACCAGAAAGTTACCCTGACGGTAAGATAAATGATTCGACCAACTGGACTGCAGAAGATCGCCGGACGGCGCTTTATTGGATTTATATTAACACCCGTGACAATACCGTGATTAATCAATCATACGAGTGTTCATTCTGCCAAAAAGAACATGGCCGCCAAATGGACCTATGCGACTTAATACCACTACTGGTTGAAAGTGAACACTCAATGACAGAAAAGCTCGATATTCCCAATATCAAGCCTGGTTACATACAACCCCTACGTGGTAATGCCGTTGAATACCTAGAACAACTGCGTAATACCCGTGATGAACTCGAAGAAGATAGCCCTGAGTGGTGCGTGGCGCACGCTGATTTGCGTATCTATGAGTGTGCCTGGGCGTTGAAGTTTAAAGATGATGATAAGTCACTGTCTGCAGAAGATCAGGCAGAGAACCGCTTTGAATACTTGCTCACATTAGATGCTGAAAAAGCATTTAAAAAAGTAGCGGCGACAGTTAGAAAAGCGCTGTCAGCAATGCGTCATGGCCTAATGAGTGAGTACCTCGATGGTGAATACAAACTTGTCACACCTCCTCACCAATGCCCGAATATAGAGGAGGGTGACGAGCCGGTGGAAACTGTTTTGTTATTGCCCTTTCGGTATAACAACTTCCTTCCAAGTTTATAGCCTTGATGGTTGGAATGAGTTTATCGCTATGTGGATGGAGCGAGGGCAATCAATCGATGCCATCTTAGCGACACCAGCAAACATGGCCTTGGCGTTAGAAAAGAAACTACAGGAACGATCAAATTGAGTGACAACATAAATAAGCAGCAATTCTACAACGTGATCAAAGTTATTGAGCAATCTAGCGAGCAAGAGTTAGATGCCATTGTCAATGTAGAGAAGGCCATCGCTAAACAGGTTACGGTCCCGACAACAAAAAGAATTAATCCACGTTCGGGTGTTGCTGCTGGTGGCAGTGGCGATTTTGGTTCTATGCCTATGTCTGCAGTAGCGCCTGCAGCTCCAATGGGTGACTTTACGCGCCCAATTAAAAATGACGATAGTGATGACAGTGTAAAACAAGCAGAACGTGCAGCCACCAGCATTAACAATGTCACAAATAACACGACTAATAACGCATCAAGCAACACTGTCAATCAACGTGAAGATCATAACAGCGCCCTATCATCTAAGTTGATAGCGCAATCGATTACCGAGTCCGTGAGTAGCGCAACAGAGCAGAGTGCTAACAAGGTAAATGCGACAGCAAATAGCACTATCAATAATAATAATGAGCCCAAGGCAGATAACAATAAGAGTGCCAGCAACCCTAGTGTGAGTAATGTTGATAACAGCTCAAACATTAAAGCGGAGCAGAACAAGCAAGTTCAACATAATAAAAGCACTCAAGTAAGTCAGAATCAAACAAACGATTTACTCGAAGGTTTATATGAAGATTCACAGGGGCGATTGCGCCAGGCAAGCGGAGCCTTTGCAAGTCGCCAGCAAAGAGAATTGCACAACAGTTCAAATAGCAACGATACTGCAGAAGAATCTACGCAACCCTCAATTTTAAAAGCGTTATCTAATTGGGTTACTGGCAATACAATAAGTAGTGATAACCAAGCGGTTGATAGTGCCGGTGTTGCGGTAGGCTCTAGTGTATGGATGGCAGCAAAAGAAGTATCTAACGTTGTAGGTGACGCTAAGAATTTTGCTATCGATAATAATTTAACAACCAAAGAGGGTATCGCTGGTAAATTAGAACATGCTAAATCTGTAGTTTCAGATCCTAAAGCGGCCTTTAAGAATTATTTTTCATCCCGCCAAGATAGCAACATTGACTCAAACGTTGAGGGCGAATCACAAGTAAGTACGTCTACTTCTGCTGGTGGTGATCCCGCACCGGTTACAACAGCGACTACAACCAATAGCGAATCAAGCGCCAATGTTGTTGCACCCAATGTTACTAATAGTGTTTCAAGCTTAGAAAACAACGCTGAAAATATGCCAAGCGTTTCAAATAGTGATACCAACAATTCCACGAACAGTAGCGCTAATTCTACGAACAATGTACCAGCACCAGTTACAGCAACTACAACCAATAGTGAATCAAACGCTAATGTTATTGTACCCAATGTTACCAATAGTGTTTCAAGCTTAGAAAACAACGCAGAAAATACGCCTAGCGTTTCAAATAGTGACACCAGCAATTCCACGAACAATAACGCTAATGCCACGAACAATGCACCAGCACCGGTTACTACAACCAATAGCGAATCAAACGCTAATGTTATTGCACCCAATGTTACCAGTAGTATCTCGAACCTAGAAAATAACACCCCAGGTTCGCTTACCTCGAATACCAATGTTAGCGACTCTGCAGCAGCAAGAAGAAAAGAAAACCAAGGACCCGAATCAGCGGTCTTAATTAACGAACAAACAAAATTACAATCTATTGAAAGTAAGCAGCAGTTAGAATTATTAGATAAAATTAATACCTCTGTAGCTGCTAGTGGTGGCTCAAGTGGCGGCGGTCTATTCGGTGATGATGGTATCGATCTAGATCGTAAGAAGAAAGGCCGTAAGAAGAAAGGACACCGTGGACGACCAAAGCGTAGCGCGATGGGTAGAATGACAAGTGTGTTATCTACCGGTGGCGAGAAAGCTGCAAGCTTAATGACGGGTGCTAAAGCTGCAGGCACCGGTTTAGCCGCTACAGGTGGCGCAGGTATGTTCGCCAAAGGTGCAAGTAAATTCGTGCCTTTTCTTGCTCCCTTATTAGCTGCTTATGATGGCGTACAAGGCTTTAATGATACTGAAAAACAGAAAGAAGTATTCAACCTCAAAGAGGACCAGGCAGCAACAACAGGCCAAAAATCATCAATGGCTCTTGCTAGTGTGCTGGATATGGGCGGCTTGGTTTCCGGTGGCGCAGGACTACTTGGTGGGCTATTAGGCTCAATGGGATTTGAAGGAGCCCAGCAAGCCATGTCGTTTGATTCTAGCGACATGACAAAAGGCATTTATTCAATGTTCGGAGGTGATTCGACAGAGAATACAGAAAGCCAAACAACAACGAACAGCGCACCGGTTAATACCGAGTCAACAACGGGACCAGTGAGTACCGAGCCACCAGTAACAGTAAGTAATGATACTGAAATAGTTACAACTAGCGTATTAGGTACTGCAGCACCGAGCATACCTGCAGCGACACTTTCTGGCACGAAAGTAGAGCAAAGCTTAACGCCTGGTATTGACGTAACCAAAACAAGCCTAGAAAAACAGGCGCAGCGTGAACAAAACGCGATAGCGAGTGAAGAGCAAGAAACACTCCCAGGTAATAGTAACAATAGCGCGGTAATGTCTACTTCAATTACATCGTCAGACGTTGGTGATGATCTCACACTCAAAAGCACAGATAACACCACGAACAGCACCGAGGGTAATCAATCTTCATCACAGTCAACTGACAACCAGGTACCAGTATTATTAAATCCAGCAAGTAAGAGTAAAGACACAAGCACGGCCATTACTGAATCATTACAGTCGATTGTTAATAACGCGGGTAAAGTATTGCCTGGGAGTGTTTCTAGTCATTCATCGAATGATGACTCAAAGCTTACGACTCAATCAACACTAGATGTACCTGCAGCTAAGTCGCCAGCGCTAAAGAGCTCACAAGCCAACCCAAGTTTAACGACTGCAGTTGATACGACCAATAGCAATGCCAGCTCTATGACATCGACCTCAAACGCCTCGTTTAATGTTGATGGCACAAAGCCAGATGTAACGGCTCCGGGCAACGCAACGAACAACAGTGAAACCAATCAAGCTACCTCGTCATCAACAGACATTAAAGCTAATGAACCGTCATTAATTAAATCAATTGTTGAACGCGTTAAATCAACGATGTCTATTAAACCTAAATCGACCTCAAGTAATAGTAGCAGTAACACCAACACCGATACGCTCAATAAGTTGCTGGTGGACGCTGATACAACAGAGTCTACGCAAGTAAGTGCTGAGTCCACCAGCAACAATGCCAATAACACGACAAACACCCCTGTATCGGCCATTTCCAATAGCACGCAAGGCAACACCAGTGTATCGAGTAATACGGCCTTTGAGCGCACTAGCTCTCGTCTTGCTAATACAAACAAATCACTTACTACAGCACAATACGCTAACTCAATGCCAGAACTACCAGGAGAGTCGCCAACATCGATAACCCCTAACAACAAAAGCAGTAAAAAGAAGAAAAATGAGCCGATTGTGGTGGTGGCTAAATCAGACCCAGCGTTGACAAAAGCAATGACCGAACTTGTCAAAATTAGTAAAGACAACAAAACGAACGGTAAAGGTTCGTCTGTCACAAGTAGTAATAAATCAACCACCAATATCACCGCAATGAATAAGAGCGGTGACAGTGGTATCCCAATGGGGCTATCAGATGCTCAGTTACAACTTATTGCCATAGACGCTAGATAGGAGGCCTACGTGGAAATAGATCACTTACTTAAATTAGATGCCGGTTCACTGGTTACACATGACTTAGAGCAAGCAAAAGAAAAGGTGAATTGGTGGCTTGTTACACCACAGGGCGAGCGATGGGGCGATCCTGCATGGGGCCATCGTTTAGTGATGTTTAAGCATGACGCGCCAGGGGTATCGATGGAGGTCGGTATCGAGGCTCACATTTTTAATAAGATGCAGCAAGACATGCCATTACTTCAAATCCAAGGCATACGTGCGGCCACACTCAATGAGAGTGAAGTGTCACTTATCATTGAAACAAATATCGGTTTAATCGATACATCATTTGATCGCGCCAACGCATAACAACCCCATTAACTGCTAGGTGGTCGCCATGCGACCAGCATATAAAACAACAACTTAAAAAATTTAGGGTTATAGGAAATAACATAATGACATTGAAAGATATAAAACAATTATTCGACCAGGTGATCACCGAAAGTCCGTGGTGGGCGAAGTTCAAAGGCAGTGAGTTTGTCACTTACTTAGTCACCTTTGTTGCTCAAGTTTATTTTCGCGCCAATCAAGTATCAGCGCGAAGACTGCAGGAATCGTTTTTATCCCTGGCATTAAAAATGAGCTCCATTCTTGCTCATGCAGAGTCAAAAGGTTATGTGGCCCGTAAACGGATACCAACCAAGATCACCATTTTTATTACAAACAAAAGTAATATAACAAAGTACAGCCCGAAAAATTCAGTGTTATTTTCCAGTGATAACAATCTGTATTATTTACTTCAAGATGCACTCACCATTGAACCAGGTAAGACAATTGAAGTTCACTGCATACAGGGGGAGTTAAAATACTTTCAATCCAGTGTTGAGGTCGCCAAGAAGTACCTAACAAAGCAACTCGACAGGCAAACATCGGAGTCAATCGCCCAATTATCTGTCTACATGGATACACCAGATGGAAAGCGTAAAAAATGGGAACCGACATTCCTCTTTAGAAACACAACAGCTGATTCACTTGCTTATGTAGAGTTCTATAGCGCAACTCAGCAAGTGGGTATCCGTTTTGGTAACGGTGTGTCAGGTCTAATCCCCGAACTAGGCTCATTGATAACCCTTGAATGTGTATTGACCGAGGGCTTTTCTGAAATTATCGCCGGACAAAAACTATCATTTGCTAATGACGATGATTTAGAAGAAAGTCTTGAAATATTAACCGGCGATACGCTGGTGGTTGGCTCCGGTAGAGAAGATATTGAAACAGTGCGTAATAACGCGTTATACCATACGAACTACGACAATAGCGTGGTGTTCGATGGTGATTACTCATTCTTTACCCGCCAAAACATTGATGGCCTTACTTGGTTTCGCGTATGGGGTGAGAAAATCCAAGAGAAGTTACAAGGCCGCTCTGATTTAGACTTTATCGGTAAGGTTTACCTCAGTGCTTTCCACCCATCCATCTCACAGGCAGATATAGCCACCAGCATTAGCGCACTTTATGAAAATGTGAAGTCGCTAAATATTGAATACGTGCCAGTGGCATGTAAAGTGCAGTCGTTTACAATTCAAGTAGAGGCTAAAATTTTAAGCTCAAACAAGCCCAGCCTGGTGCGCGGTGTTTTGGTCCAAGCATTAAACGAGGCGTTTTCAAACGCGTCAGCTAAACATGACGGTCTAATCTCGACCAATCAAATATGGAAAGAGCTAGAGTCAGTAGGCCTGCTAACCACTTTCACGATCAGTACCAGTATTGATTTAGAAGTTGCTCCGGAGTTTGATACATTCCGGTACCTAGATGTTGAAAGCTCAACTATCAATATTATGTATTGATAGCGCGTCAGCAAAAGGCCCTCAAAATGAGGGCCAAGACAAAAAGGTAAATAAACACTAAATGGCAATAAAAATTGCCCATCTTTTTATCGCTCAAATTAATATTGCACCATCTAATTTGAGGCGGTCGCATGTTTAAATCAAAGCTCACAAATACATTTAGAAATATCAATGCCTGGTCGGAACTTGCTGACTCGCTGCAGCGCGTGAATGACGCTGCAATCGAGCCCACGCTAGATCGACTAAAAGGCATGACCAATGTATTTACAATGCACCCTGACGACCTGCAAATTAAATTCAATGAGCTAGGAGCCTTTTTCTCTATAGGCTTAACGGACCAGGAAGATGTACCACTGTTACTGCAGCAGCGCACAGATGAAGTGCACTACAAGGGTTATGAGTATCCGCTCAATAAAACCTTTGAACGTGAATTTTTAAATGTGTCAATGACCTGGCAGCCGCTTTACGCACCAAAAGACTTAGTGACATACCCTTACGGTTCTAAGTACCTATTGATGCGCGACATTATCAATCACGATCTTAATCGCAATGATTACTTTCAAACGAGGCGCGGCGTTATTTTTGCGCGTCTTGATCAGGTTAATGGGAGTTTTGAGGATCTTAATGAATTTGAACAGCTGATCCAGCGAGTAGTGCATCCACTTATACCGACAGATATTGTGTTTGATGGTCAGCAATATTTTATAGAATCAATCCTATACCTTGATAAGCCGCTAAAGCTCAGCGTTGAACATTCTGAAATTATTTCAAATATTCCTCTTTCCATGTCATTTCCCAAGCAAGTGGTGGA
>NZ_CP056125.1 GCF_018219155.1 Moritella sp. 24
AAACTCTTAATGAAGCTATAAGTAATCTTCTTAATAAAATTACTACAGTAGCTTAAAATTGTAGTTTTGCACTGAAATACGCCTCCTAATAGGGGGTGAACTATTGACTGCACTATGTGTGGAAGTGTTTGTGATATAATTTTTATATTTAGGATGGCTTAATGAAGAATACGGTTTTGTATCTATTGCTATTAGTTTCGTTTAATTCTTTTTCAAATGAAATTCCACATCAATTTAAAATTAAATGCGAGTTGCGGAATGAAGCGTATGTACTTGCGTATGATCGAAATAAATACCCAGACTATTTTCTTATCGGTGTTGGTGATAGGGCGAGATCAACAGAGTCAATGGCTTCATTTAAATTAAAAGAATTAAATGTTTTTAACCATGGTTCTTCTGATAAATCACTAGTAGTTAATTACACTGCGCATTATAACTATAATCAGAACGAAGAAAATTTTACTGTTTTTGAGATTTTCAATGATGACAGCGTGAGAAGTAACATCGTAACGATAGATAAGAAGTCTGGAGCTATAAAATCTATTTCATCTTTAACTTCACCTTCCAATTGTGTGAGTATTGGTATTTGGTAGTGTAATAGTTCTTGAATTTGGCCTCCTAGTGGAGGCTTTTTAGATCTAGGGCTAAAATCGTCCCTGAGCGGCCTATTGAACATAAAGGTGATAATGCGCATAACAGGTATTAGTCTTTAAATTTAGATAAATGTTTTCATCATAAAATATCGCTCAGGAGTTTCAAAAAAACTAGGTACTTTACCTATTATCTTAAACCCCTGCTTTTCATAGAAGATAGGGGCTTGAAATGATAATGTATCTACTTGGGCAATAACGCACTCCCGTTTCATAGCCTCAACCTCAGCGATAGCCATTAGCTTACGACCAAGCCCAGTTCCTCTTAATTTTTTATCTACCCAAACAACTTCAATTAAAAAATTTTTATAAATAGTTCGGCCTGAAACGCCTGCAATTACCTCGTTATTATCGTTTTTAGCAACCACTGAAAGGGGAATCGATTTTTCGGTTCCCATACTTTCAAAGTTGTGTTCCCGTACACCAGAAACTAGAGCATCGAATACAATTTCATTTTCTTCGTTTATAATTTCAATTTTCACTAATAACCTCAGGGCTAGTGCATAAGTCATCATTATGTTTAGAATGTAAGAATAAGAACAGCTAACTTGTATATTATTCTGTAAGTTCATCTTCGATTAGGCATTTTATTTATCTTGGAGTTAAATCGTCCCTGAGCGGCCTATTGAACATAAAAGTGATAACGCACATAACGATGATCGGGTTTAAGTTATGAGAATAAATATTACTAGGTAATATTTATTCTGTTGCAACAACAGAATATCTCATTGGGATTTTTGATGGCCGTCAGCTACGAGCCTGGAATGATTTTTGGTGGGAGTTAGTTCGCTAGATTTCACGTAGCGAACAATTATTTTATTCGGATCTTACATAACATGCGTTATGCGCAGTGGTTTTGTAGACTAATGTAAGGACAATGTTAGCCTCTTTGCCTGAGGTCAAAATAGCTACGACAACAGTCGGCTGCGCGAGACCTGTTCTTATTTGTTATGCGATACCTACAGTTTCCATCGGAACCCAGCCTTTTTCATAACTAGCGTTTATCACAAAAAACCATTCATTTAACTCAGAAATAACCCTTAACGATTCATTGATTTCAGTATCAAGTTCAAAGGCATTATAATTAGACTTGGCTATTCCTTTAGTTTTACATTGGCTCATTTCAATGTAATCAACTGGTGCCCAACCTTCATTTCCATCTTTAGTTATCGTCCTGATCCAACCAATAAATTCTGTATCAAGGTGACCAAGAATTAGAGATTCACCTTCGCTAAACGAAATAGGATTTGGGTAATCTGATTTATGAATTGTCTTAACTATAACATTCATTGAATTTCCTTATTAGCTACGAGCCAAGAATTGTTGTTGCTAGGCGTTATCACGTTTCAGGAACTACTGTGCATAACATGCGTTATGCACAGTAGTTTTAATGACGACACTATAGAACATCGCCATTTACTAAAGACCAGTGAGCAGGCATTAACTCACGTAGAGTTTTGAATTTTAGTTCATTCTCTGGTGTTGTTATTGCTGCTAGCACATCACCTCCCCAGTGGACTAAACGTTCTTGGCATATCCCACAAGGGGATAGGATAAGATATTCGCTCGATTCGTCTTCACGGCAGATACATAATGAATGAGTGACCGCCTCATCTAGTTTGTGAGCTTCCAAATAAGCACCAACTTCCATGCAGAGAGATAGACCGTCGTTTTTTACGTCAGGAGAAACGCTAACTAATATCTTACCTGTCTTTGTTCGGATTGCCGCAGCTCCTCCGAATCCAACTGGATATCGATTTTCAATCAATGTTACAGCCGCGTCATGAAGTAATTTACCAATATCATCCATGTAATATCATCTTTTGATTCGAATGCCATTTAAATATTTTGTCATGTAGATGTGGGTAGAACAACACCTATTTTCATTGGAGATAAAATCGGCCCTGAGCGGCCTATTGAACATAAAGGTGATAATGCGCAGCATCAAAAGGATGTTGGATCAAAATGTCACTTGTAAGCCTTAAAACACTGCTTAAACCCTGATGATCACCGCTTAAATTGAAAACTTAATTGTGCACTGATTTGGTGATCTGTAGTTTCAGGTAAGATGGCCGTAAATGGTAGTATTTATCTATATTTGGCTTATTACATCAACCTAAACCGATTCGCTTTCCACTCACTCGCGTCAATCATGCCCTCGGCATAGAGCCCTGACCAATCGTAAAAGTACGGCGCGAAGCTATCCCCGATCATCGCATTGAGTGTGAGTGAAATCATAACGATTAATGCGGATATGGCGTATTCAATCGGGTCACCAGTTCTGAACCGGCCGCCGAATAAATGGAAACGCCGATCCGAATAGGGTGAGAACGGTACGCCGCTTACAGTCATACCATCGGTTAGGATATGAGAAAACCCGCCCCAGAAGAATGCGGCAAAGATGCCGTGAAAATCCCACAAGAATGACGTTGCGATCCCAGTTATTAGCCAGTGCGTGAATATGTGCGTGGTGGTGCGGTGTTTAACGGGCCTACCAATAGCTTTAAGCAGGCTTTCCATCCAATCCGGTGCCGTTGCGCCTGCTATCGCGGGCGCGACAAGCGAGGGGGATACAACGGCAGCAATGGAGCCAGCGATCAGAATGTGGTTTATCCACTTCATTGTGTTTGCACTGTTGTTGGTAAGTTGGCCACGTTAACCAAGTAATCATTAAAACGATCTGATTTTTCACTGTCGCACATGGCGACAAGTGCTAGCCTGTGTTCGGTAGCTTCTGCTGTCGTCTTGATTATATTTCGCTGTGCACCTGCGGTTTTTTCTAAATATTTTATCTGTTCATCAACGCCGACAATACCTTGCGAAACCCGCGCTTGCGCGCGTGCCTCCATAGCCAAGTAGATCCCGACTTCACGATAAGCATAATTGCGGTTTGCCAAGGCCTGGGCGAAGCCCGCAACATGCGAGGCTGTTTTGACGCGTCGATTGTATTCACGATCTCGGGAACGACTGCGATCTGTTGTGTCGTACAGCGGCATTTTGGCCACGATACCAATATAGTGGTCGGTTATATCTGGCCAATCGTCTTCTTCAAACTGATCGGTGTTAGCCTTGTAGCCTGCGACCAAGTTAACCGAGATCTTGAATGTTGATTGCTCTGGGTAACAGTTCAGCGCAGCGTAATAAATACTATCTGTATCGATTAAGGGCGCGCTACCCAGCGGATTAACCGGCTTTTTGAATGACTCGCTTTGTCCGTGTAACCGTGGTACTTCAAATGGCAGTACTGTTGGTTTTTCTTCTGTTTCTTGCCAAGGCAGTTCAATCGCTTTGGCAAGCGAAATGTTCGCTAGCTGTGTCGCAATAATTAGTGCGTATAAATTCCATTTCTGCATTCGTTTCTCTGTATGTTTCAAACAATTCAATGTAACCAGCTAAATAACTTGGTCCCGCAGGCGTAGGTATTGCTGCGAACGCTGATAATGTCAGTAATGTGCTGGCTATGGTGATACGTAGTGCGCTTTTGATTATTGGTTTCATTTCGTTAGTCCGGTTTGGAGGCGTTACGGCCAGCGCCTAACATTTGTAAACCACCTAGAATTAGCGCAGCTTCCCATACGCCGGATACCGTAAATCCGGCGATCATTAACCACAACATTATCCGCGTAGCATCGTAACTCGCGTCACTGTCTAGCTCCGTTCGCTGCGGGCCTGCCCGCTCTACAAGCGTGCGCAAACTCGGCGAAAGCCGATTTTCTGCACTCGCAGTCATGAGCCAGATCCGCGTAGACATCATTAGTTGGCGAATAAACTGGAGCTTTCGACCTGTGAGCTTGTGCGCGTCATCCAGGAATAACAAAGTCCCAGTTTCATGTAAGTAGCGTGCTATTTCGCTGATGCGTTGCTTTTGGCTCAGCTTGCGCCAACTTCGGGGCTCGCCCCCTGCCTGTTCTGCTACTTCTCGCGCTTGCGCTTCAAACCACTTCGCAACATGCGCAGCATCGACCCAGTCGGAGACTGGATCCAGTGCCGAAATATAAACCGGCTGGCTTTTGACCTTTGCACTCCAAATAGGCTCCCAGTCTTCATAAAGTCGCTCTAACCAACGGGTTTTTCCAGAATCGTGCGCGCCAGTAATGAGCTGGCACTTAGTGCGCTTTATGCACGTTTCTTTGCGCTCGTGGCTTTTGGCAAAACGCCGTGGAGTGTCGATTATCGACGGCGTTTTCATTTCCGTTCCGTCGGCTCGAAGAGCCGAAACGCGCTTTATTTTCAAGAATCTCATGTTCGGAACCCGTGACACTTTTTCCGGTTTTTTTTGCAAAAAAACCAGTTCGCTAAGGGGGATAAAAAAATTGTAGTTTGAGATTATTCTGTTGGTCGTGAAATGTTCGAAAAAAACGTTCATTTAAGTCGAACGAATTATAGGTTTCTGGATGGCATAATTATTAATAATGGAATATATGATCTACATATAAATGGTAGGTGTGTTTGTAGTTGGGAATGAAAATATTTTGCAGAAGTGCTGTTATATTTCTTCTTGTTGAAATGGTTTTATGAATGACTAAGATACTTAGCTTTACGCCAATGAAGTTATTTACAGCAAGATTAAACGATCAACTCGATCCTTCATGTGGCAGGATCATAAAATGATTAACAAATATTTCAGTTTTGTTGTAAGATAGTTTGATTGGTTACTGACGGAAGATGTTGGTGCTAGACAAAATTTAGGCAGAAAAAAACCCTGGAAAATAAACGACTACTTTGGCGAGGAGATGTTTATTAATCAGGGGATTTCATAATTCTTAGGATAATTATATGTGTTTAATTACAATTTATCAACCATCCAGACGCCAAATAAGCACAGCTATGTTTGCTTAATCGTCTCGGTCTTAGTTATTGCAATGTCAGTGTTAAAGTAAAATCTGATATTTATCGCGCTCTACCAAACAAACCATACTGTTCTGATTCAAAGGGTTATACGATTATTCGTAGTAAATATTACGCCCAGAATAAACCGTATATACAGGTAAATAATCCCAATTTAAAACGCTATCTTATCGTTGATATTGATGAAAACGATGCTTATTCGACCTTATTAGATAGCCGATTACCGCAGCCTACGTATATTTCGATTAATCGTGTTAACGGTCATTTGCAGTGTGCTTGGAAGTTACGTGATGCTGTGAGTACCTCGTATAACAGCCGTATTTCGCCGATGAGATTCCTTGCTGCGATTGATGCTGCATACAATTATCGTTTGGGTGGTGATGCTAGCTTTGGTGATTGCCTTGCTAAGAACCCATTACATGATCGTTGGCATAATGAATATTACGATACTGAATACACTCTCCACGAATTAGCGGACTATGTTGATCTTAGCGAAAAAGACGCAAGCAACGTAGCAGCCAATGATGATGTATCAGGCCTTGGTCGTAATAATACTGTATTCGATGTTGCACGTAAGAAAGCCTATAAAATGGTGCGTAACGCGATATCTAAACCGTTATTTCAATCATGGCAAGCGGATATATTAGCTTGCTGTGAATCTTTGAATAAGCAGTTTTCCAAGCCAATGCAACACAATGAAGTTAAAAATATAGCCCGTTCTATTGCGCGTTATACGTTTAAAATGTGGGCGCAGTTTGTTCATAGCATGGATAATTTTAGAGCTATACAAGCCGTGCGTGGTGCTATTGGTGGAAAACTGGGAAGTAATAAAGCCTTGTCCGGCGCTAAAGGTGGCGCTAAATCGAAGCGTAGTGGATCGGTTAAGAAAGATGGCTTGTTATCTAAGGTGTTAGCGATGAAGTCACAGCATTACAATCATCGTGCGATAGCGGAAGACCTTAATATTAGTGCATCAACTGTGTCGCTTTGGTTGAAAGCTGCGAGATCCTGATCGATCTAAGCAAGCCTTATCAGTTAATAGCCCCGTTAGGGGCTACTTTTTGTTCTGGTGTTTTTCATCTATGCATTTATGAGCTCTTTTATGCGTATTAAATGAATATCTAGGCGCGCGTCAAATTTTTTCGAAAATTGCATAAATACGCAGGCCTTAACTATTACCTAGTAATATTTATTAAGGGGTCAACAATGAAGTGTCCAACATGTGAAGAACATATCGGTTGGGATTGGGTTGAAGATGAATGTATCGAACCTAATCTTGCATTTGAATGCCCGCATTGTGATGAACAATTACGTTATAAAATAGATGAAGGCACGTATTACGGCGCCCAACATCAAACAGTTGAAGTGGTTGATGATTAACTGCAGCGTGTATTGATATTACGATAAAGTTCATGAAGTTCATCTTCTAGTTTTATATCATTTTCTTTGCAGAGTTCTTTCATCATTTTTAGATAAAGGTATTCATCTTGGTTAAACTCTAAAATGAAACGCTCGTTATCTGTCAGCTTATTTTTTTTCTTATAACGCGCTTGCGACTGTGCGTTTTTAAATGCTGTTTTTAACCCATTAATGTTATCAATTAAATGGTTGGAATCATGAAAAGCTGTTTCGTTAATCTCTGCGATTAACTTTATATGTTCTGGATTTAATGTTTCAGGTTGATGTGTAAATACATCATATTTAATTTCAAATTCTGATTCTAAATGATGGCATTTTTTTCTATCTGCATTAATCAATTCAACCAATTTAGAAACCCGATCATCAGTCAACTTCTTTGTTCTCGCTTTAATATAATCAATGAATGCATCGCAATTATCGATGTTGATTAAACCAACCTTTTTTCTTCCCATGATCAAATTCCAACTTAACATATTTATTACCTAGTAATACTTATTGTAGCAGCTCATTTAATTATTACTAGGTAATAATTAATATCTGATTTACTGATCTATGCTTGTTCTATTACGATGAACATTATTAAGGGATTCATTAATGAATTATGCATATCTGCGTATCTCAACCGACAGCCAGGATGTCGATAATCAGCGTCATGGTATTTTAGAATATGCCAATAGCCACAATCTAACCGGGCTTAACTTTGTCGAAGATACGGTGTCGGGTAAGAAGAAATGGAAAGATCGTAAGTTAGGTGAATTAGTTGATACCTTAGTGAAAGGTGATGTGATCATATTCGCCGAAATTTCACGAATGGCCCGTTCAGCACTGCAGGTACTTGAGATATTAGAAATCTGTATCTCTCGCGGAATATCGGTGCATATTACCAAGCAGAATATTGTTTTAGATGGTTCGCTTCAGGCTAAAATTATGGCCACTATGTTAGGGTTAGCAGCAGAAATTGAACGTGATTTTATCTCAATGCGAACAACTGAAGCACTTGCAGCCCGTAAAGCTGCAGGGCAAACATTAGGCCGGCCAAGAGGACCCGCTGAAAACTTAAAGCTAGATAGGTTACGTCCAGATATTGAAAAATATTTGAGAAAAGATCTTTCTGTTCGCTCGATAGCTAAGTTAATTGATCAACCAGTGACAACGGTTCATGACTATGTAAAACGGCATAAGTTGAAAGATAAAGTATTAGAACCCCAGTTATAATGAGCACTTTGTTTATTTATTGGTTTTACTCGCGCGCTGTGTGTATTAAATTATTTCTTGTTGGTCTTACTTCAGCAGATTTTACGTAGCAGCTCGTATTTACACGAAAAAAACAGCATATTTACGCCATTTTAGAGCCCATTTTATGAAATTAATGAATCCCATTTTTACCCTCGTATTACTTGGTTTTAGCGGAAATAGTATCGCGGCAGGTAATGAAACGAACCAATCATTCAGTAAAGCGAAGAAAAAATTAGAGCGATCTGTTTATCAAGATCATCGAGAAACCATTTATTGTGCTGCAGCTTTTGATCGTAAGAAAAATGTCGCTGCACCAACTGGCTTTAAAACGGAAAAGCATAAAAAGAGATCTAAGCGTATTGAGTGGGAACATGTGGTACCGGCCGAGAACTTTGGCCGTACATTTAGCGAATGGCGCACTGGTAATGAGAAATGTGTAAACAGTAAAGGTAAGTCATTTAAGGGCCGTAAATGTGCCAACAAAGTGAATGCTGAATATCGTTACATGCAAGCTGATATGCACAATCTGTTTCCGGCCATTGGCGCGGTTAATGCGATGCGTAGTAATTACAATTTCACGATGTTACCTGCAGTTAAATCAGAGTTCGGTAGTTGTGATATGAAGATCGATAATCGAAAAGCAGAACCACCGGTAAATTCACGCGGCCGTATTGCCCGGACTTACATGTATATGGATCAGACTTACTCTCGTTATAGCATGAGTAAACAACAGCGTCAGCTAATGAATGCCTGGGACAAAATGTATCCGGTGTCGGCTTGGGAGTGTGAGCGCAGTAAACGGATTAAACGTGTTCAAGGGAATGCTAATTTGGTTGTAGATGGGCGTTGCGGGTGAATTTCATTCTAAGATTTAAAAGCCTCTATTAGAGACTTATAGTAAAAGTGTGAAAATCTATTTAAGTTGATTTTTACACTGAACGTAATATGTTTCCGCTTTTTCTAATATTTGTTTTCCATTCATTTTATTGTCGTATGCTTTAAGGCGAGCCGAAGTATATATCACATAAACAGTGTTGTTATTAAGACTACTTAGATTTAACGTCTTGATATCTGATATCGTTCTTTTCTTTGTGAAACTTGGATCTACTCTCCCATAATGAATGGTTGCACTATCTTTTTCTTTTTTATATCCGTCTATATTGTATGTTATGCCGTATATCTCGTTGCCTTGACTCTCTTTAATCTCATTTGGATTGTTTTTATTGATAGTGAATCTTCTATCCAAAATATAGTGATTGCCATATTTGCCCATGATCATTTTACCCTTGCAGTAAATATCTAGCTCATCTATAGCGTAAGAGGACAATGGCAGTATTAAAATTCCCATAGAGAGTATTATTTTTTTTAAATTCATCTTAATCCTTGTATTTACAGGCGACCTTAAAGATTCAGCCAATGCACATCGATCATAAATGGAGCGCCGTTGGCGACCGAAAAATACCTTGGCTTGATTACGTTGATCATAAGATAATGAATATTATTACACAACTATTAACTCATTATTTTTATAATCTAATTCATTGATAAGAATAGTTATATTGGTAAATATTGTTGTTTTAGTTAGTTTGCTTTCTGTAAATGGTCGTTTTTATATTAATGTAGAGGGCTACTATGTATTGTCTTGATCTTTATTGTCATATTCAACATAAAATGCACTATACGCAATTGCTCACTATCAGAAAAAAGACTCTGATAATTCTCAACTGTCCGCTTCGCCGTATAATGGGATTTTATGTTTAATAGAATGGTTACCACCGCACTCGCTGTCTAGCACAAGCCGTCACTGCAAAGCAGTGAGCATCGGCATCACTTCAAGCAACAACAATCCCAAACGTAGCTCTCGAAAGCCTCGGTAAAAACACACCTCACCTTTACGCTACTTATCGGGCTTTTATGTTGCTGCGTTCAGCCTCGCCAATGGTTTAATAAACCCATCTTAATGTAGTACATTTGTACTACATTTATCTTGTTTTTACTGTTTGTAATTAATTCGAGATTATTACGAATTTGTTGTAATGACTGTTCTAGCTCTTTTCTGTAAAGTTTTTGGCAAGCAATAACTTAATGGAGTAATTAATCATGGTTGCAGTATCTAAAGAAGAATCAATGTTGTTGATCCAGCATGCTATATCCGCTTATCTGAATGAAGGTAAAAATCAAAAAGAGTTGGGGGAATTATTAGGTATTGATGGCTCTAGAATTAGTGAGGCGAAAATAGGTAAATGGAAATTATCACCAAGCCAGCGTCAAGTGATTATCGATAATTATGGTTATCCAAGGCGTGGAAAAGGACAGTATATCAACGCCGAAATATATAATTCGGTGACAGAATTTCTAGGTGATTATGAAGAATCATCTAATCAACGATTAAAACATAAATTATATTCATTTTTCAGAAGTGAAAATTTTCAGCGGGAGTTATCGTTTTGTGTAAAACGGGCAGCTAGCTCTTCAAAAGAAAGTAGTCTTCTTTACCGTATTGATGAATTACTTTCTTTGTCTGAGACTAAATCTTGGTATGAATATATTAAAGAAAATAATATTAACTTGTACCCAAGTGATAGTGTTTTTCATAGAGCATCACCTGATCGTAAAGTTGAAGATATTGATGTGTATGTTATTCAAGTTGGGCTTTCTACTATTGATACAAGTACAGGTTTTATCGCTGCAAATCCTTACCCTGAGTTTATGGCTATTTTATACAGAATGGCAGGTTTTAAATATGAGCTAATGCCTGAATTTTGCTTTGATAAGAATTTCGATATTGAACCTGTTACGTTGAATGAATTAGTTATTACTGGAGATGTCGTTTTAGAATTAAGGCCTAATTCAGACTTATATGATGTTTGTGATGAGGATGACGATGATAGTAACATCCTCCGTGGTCAGGCATCTTTACCCTTTAATAAATTGTCCGCAAACTTGTTCGGTCGTCATGATTTTCTATATGAATTGAAAAACAAGCCTGATATGAACTCAAAATCTCACTATAAACCAGATAACTGGAGTCGTATAGTCTTGAGATTATACCTATCTGAAAGTATGAATTACCATTTATGGATCAGGTTGGATAATGGAAATGAAATAAATACGTTGAGAGCTATTAGTAGAAATGGAGAAGTTAGGAATATTGTAATTAAAGATTTATGTAGACTAGATTTTTTGAATGAAATGGAATTGATCCGTAAGTGGTGTGGATATGATTGTGATATGAGTGCTGATCTAAAGCATGAGCTGGCTAAATTAGGTGGTTATATCCCTGGTGCTAAGGTTCTTTAATTAGACCATTATGTAAATGTAGTACAAATGTACTACATTTTCGGGTTCGGTGAAGATCTAATTAGCCGCATTAATCGCGTTAATTAACGCCTCTTTATCAATGTCATCGCGCATGTGAATGATCCCGCGAATAAGTTTAGCTGCCGTTACCTTTTTACCCATCTCGAGCTCTAAGTCTTGAAGCCATAGGTTTAGGTCTGCTTGGTTGTTTTCACTTAACCTAATCGATACCGGCTTAGCCCCGGTTGTCACATTACGCTTTGTAGCTACGGTTGTGATTTTATCTTTTGGCTGATCTATTTCTTGCTGCTCTTTCTTCTTTTGTCTTCTACGGCTAAGCGATGAAGAACCTTCTAATTTGCTCATATTAATAAATACACTTCTAAAAGTTAAAGACGTTCTAGCACTTCTTTTGCAAGATTCTTGTAATCTGTTACCACGGTTGAACCTGGCTGATAATTCAAAATTGTTTCACCGGTTACGCTTGCTTGGCCAATTACTTCTGTACGACGAATTGTTGTTTTTAATACCTGTCCCTCGAGGTTATCGAGTTCTTCTTGCAAGTACGTATTAATGAGCTTGTTTGCTTTTGCGTACTCATTTCTGAAAACGGCATAGTTTACATCTTCAGTTTCTTTAACTTCTTCTAATGCATCCAAGAGATCGGCAAGGCCATTTAATGAAAAGCTTCCGCCATCAACAGGGATAAGAAATAGGTCTGCTGCCATCATGGCATTTACAGAAGTTAAGCTGAGGTTCGGTGGGCAGTCGAGTAGCACAATATCGTAGTCATTCTTGATAGAGTCCAATTGCTTTAATAGGATCCGTTCTCTGTGTACTTTCGTCAAACTTTGTTCTATCACTCGGCTTAGGCGAATATCAGTAGGACAGATATAGAGATTCTCGATCACGCCTTTTTTAGACACTGCAGGGGTAATTGCATTTTTGATAGGATTGTTTTTTGCTGATTCAAATACGTCTGTTATCGATGATTTAAACTCGAATTCACCACCAGTCATAACCGCTGTTAGGTTAGCTTGTGGATCTAAATCGATAACAAGAACTCGTTTATTTTCCTTGGCTAGCTGGGCTGACAGATTGATTACTGTCGTTGTTTTACCTACGCCGCCTTTCTGGTTGATCACTGCAATTGTTTTCACTTTATACCCCTGAATGAAAAATGTAGTACAAATGTACTACATTTATTTCATATGGGACAAGTTTATTATTTTGTCTTAATGGTATTTATTGAGCGAATAAAACAACGTTATAAGTTTAACTGGGTTTATTAGTGCGTAAAATCATTGTTTTAAATCATAATTATGTAATTTCAATTGAAAAAAGTTAGAATGGATTATCTTAGTTATGGATAAAAAATATGAGCATTATTTTTGAAAAAGCTGAATTTTTGTGGGACCGTTTTGGTTTTAATCACTTTAAACGCAGAATGAATGAAGCTGTTAAAATTGTTGGTTCATCTAAAGATAGTTATGTTGCTGCTTTAGAATCAGCTCTTGTAATAGATCCTAGTGTAATTGATAAAATGGATACGCTATCTCTTGAAGCGCATTTAATGGGAACTAGGCAAGTTGAAATATTCAGCGTTCAGGATCTGTCAGATAAGACTGCATTAAGTTTATTCTTATCGGGATTACAAATCACTACAAAGCAGTCATTGTTAGATCGTTATCCATATCCAGTTGTAGATACGGCCCTACTTTCAAAAATAGATGGGCTACATGTTTTAAGTTGTACACCTATTTTACTTCAGGACGTTGAATACCAATGTGTAGTTCTATCTTCTGTTAGTAATAAGGTTGTAAGGTCTTCTGCAAGTAAGTATTTAAACTCAAACGGGCAAAAATTAACTCGAACTGGTGCAGAGTTTTTTGTTGAAGAAAAATCTTTTAAGCAACATTTTCATACATTATTATGGAATGCAGAAAGTGGTACGTTTATTATTTCTGCGGATAGGACTAATGGCATAAGTGTTTCAGATAGTCGAGATGAATTATTCCGTTTAAGACAGTATGTAAAGAGTAAATCAAGCGCCGATATTGGCGATGCTAAAAATGTTTTTGATGCGATTGACCCGATCTATGATTCAGCCGATGGACACATTACTAAATTAGGTATCCTTACAGCCCAGAACAATGCGGTAAGATTAAAGCTAGGTTCAAATGAAACGTGTATAAAGAAGGATCAATATCACTCTAGTGGCGAAGATGAAGGATATGTTCACGGGCGATTTTCTGTTGCTAAACGTTGGTTAAATCCTGTAGGAAATGATGTTTATTTAGATATTTCTATTGAACTTCCTGGAAAGCCTGCGCAATTGGATACCGGGCAACCTCTTACTGATTTTTCTATTCACAAATGCGCTAGACTAGAAGATATTCAGTTCTCGTTAGATATTATTTCACCTCATGCTTCATGAGAATAATGGTCATGCGAGACTCAATAACGTAAATTGCGAGCTAGGTTATGAAAACTCTAAAGTGTAATTTGAAACTGCTTGATAGACTTATAAGGAATGATAAACCTGCGGAGACTGAAATATATAATATCTGCAAAAACATCATTAAACACGTACATAACAGTAATGAGCATAAGTTAACTATTGTTGGCTTAAGACGTGTATTAAACCTAACTAAGCAGCAGGATTCACAAATAGCGAAGGCTGCAATGTTGTTGTCTTCACAATCGTTCGATTATTTTGATGTTTACTTTAAGCTTTATGATGAAACTCTAGATTACGTTATAGAAGAACTTGATACGTATAAATATTTAGAAGCTGTTGAGTCTAACGAGTTGATTGATAACGAAGGTAATTCTATTGAAAATTTTCAAGATAGACTTTTTCCTTATTTTGTTTATAAAAAGTTTGGTTCGCAGGTAGCTGATTCATGAGTGATGCTTTATCGACTGCTTGCGGTCAAATCCTGAATGAAAATGGGTATAGCATGACCGATATGCTCGGCATGATGGATGATACTTTACGTGATTTAAAGCGTGCAAAGCCATTGAGTTATGATGACTTTGTTGAGTCTATTAATCTAGATTTAGAAAATTGCATTAGTTCCACTGAGGGAGGAAAACAGCACCACCATTCTACTTCCGAGGATGGTTTTACCCATGAACTAAAAATTCAGCTAGAAAAATATTATGCTTTTGTCGCACCTGAAGTTGAGCATGGTGGGCATTGTGATCTTTATATTCAGCAGAAAGGTAAAAATGGTCTTGTATACAGGTGGTTTGCTGAAGCTAAGTTGTGGGGTGGAACGTCATATTGTAGTGGAGCTTTAAAACAAGCCTTAGGTAGTTATGCTACAGGCAACGAAAATGCTAATAAAGCAGCTGTTCTTTTGTATATGAGAAAGAAAGAAAGCTCTACATCTCTCATGAAAAAATGGCAGAAGCAATTAGAAGATGACGGACATTCAGTTACTGATACCAGTAATAATGGTTTGAGGTTTAATAGTAATCACAATTTACAAGGTGATGGTCCTGAATTTACTCTTCGGCATTACGGTATTAGTGTTTATCATCAGCCATCTAGAGATGCAGAAGCTAAAAAAATAAAGAAAATGAGAAAAGAAATGAGAGCTAAGATTGAGGCCACAATTAAAGCTAAAGCTAGAACATCTAAGTAGTTTGTATTTAAACTTGGCGAAACCACCTCCCCAAGTCCCTGAACTTAAATCGCGCTCGTTGTTCGGCTAAGCCCGCCGGACTGGGCAGCGATGAAAACAAGGGGAATGGGCACCCCTCGCGCCTACGTACTCCACAAATTGTGCCTAAGCCACTGCGCATTTCGCTTAGCAATGACTATATTTGTGTGCGTTGCCCGACCATGCCTCAACCTCCAAAAACAAAGCGCCACATCAAGCAAAGAGCCGCTTCATGTAGCAAAACTGCTTTGTATTTTCCGGTCGAGGCATCGTCTAATGTATTTGGTGTTGTCCGTCATTGCAAAGCTCCACGCTCCGTGACATCGGCACAAATTGTTCCGCTACTCCGGCACTCTGCCACACCCAAAGCCGTGCCAATTCCCCTTGTTTACATTTACTTTGCCGCCCAGTCCGGCGGGCTTAGCCTCTGCAGCTGCTGCATTTAACCTTGTGATCGCTGTTGGTGTTGTGGTTGTCATCGTTCAGGGACTTCCGCCACGCCCGAAGCCTTCGGTGGTTTCGCCCTAGTCCTACGCTCACATCAGTTTTGTGGTCGCTAGGTGTCACCTTGACAAGTTCTGTTACATGTAACGGAACTTGTGTTGGGTTTATATATTTTGTTCTATTCGGTCAATTATCCGTTTTACCGTTGTTGGTTTGAATGATAAACCGCGGGCTGTTTTCACTCCTGCACTATTTAGTGCGTCGGCTATGTGCTGCAGTGGGCGACCTATGAGTGGGGTAATAATCACTTCTATGCGTTGTGCAAATTGATCTGCGTTTTGCTTTCTAACCTTATTCATGTCAGTTAATGACTCGGGATGATGGCCGCCAATCTTACGTATTAAGGTTTTACCATCATGGTCTAGTTCGTCAGCTGATACGCCTTTGGCGATCAGGTCGGCATTGCGCTCTTTAATTGATTTTAAGCCGGCTTTGGTGCGTATTGAAATGAAGTCGCGCTCTTGCTCGGCTAGGGCCGCGTAGATGTGTAGCTGAAATTTGTCGGCGTTCGGCATCGATGCAACGGTTAGTGATAGTTGCTTATCCTCCATCACTTTTGCGATGAAAGAAACTCGACGAGATAGCCGATCTAGTTTTGATACCAGTAATGTCGCTTTGTGTTTTTTGGCCAACGCTATCGCGTTAGCCAGTTCTGGCCGTTCATCATTCTTGCCTGATTGTATATCCTGGCATGTGTGAATAACTTCGTGATCGGCTGGTGCGTAGTTATCCAGGTACAATTGTATGTCGCGCTTTTGCGCGTCTAAACCATTCCCGGACTTACCTTGCTTCTTTGTTGATACGCGAAAATAGGCGATATATTGCATTTTTGTCCTCGTTATTACTGGGTTTTACATAACGTAACCTTGGTTACGTATGTAAAATTAGTCTAACTGTCCTATTTTAGCTACTTTGAGTTAGTTTTTGTTACATGTGCTTGTTAGTAGTCTTCATGACTA
Source organism: Moritella sp. 24 (assembly GCF_018219155.1). Taxonomy (NCBI): domain Bacteria; kingdom Pseudomonadati; phylum Pseudomonadota; class Gammaproteobacteria; order Alteromonadales; family Moritellaceae; genus Moritella; species Moritella sp. 24. The sequence continues at coordinate 16,588 of NZ_CP056125.1, forward strand.
CTGTTGTCGCTGGTATGGTTATGTACTCGTTTTATTGTTGTTATTTACAAATAAAAGTTGCCGCCCCGTTGGGGCGGTCTATATTTAAGTGGAAGGTCGGGGATTACCCATGACCACAGTTAGGAACTTATTCATGTTTTCACTTAAAGAAATATCGGTAATTACAGAAGCAAACTCAATTTTGGATAAAAAAGCACGATATACAAACTCTATTTGTATACCCTCGTTAGCTTTTTCCTTATGTCGAACAAAATTGGCTTATTTAGAATCTGAAGCCTTTGCTGTTGCATATCTTGATTGTAAGAATCGTTTGATTTCATTTGATGTTGTATTTACAGGGACTGTTAATAGCGCAAATGTATATTCTCGTGATGTTGTGAAATTGGCACTTAAATATAACGCGGTAAACGTGATATTCTCACATAATCACCCATCGGGTGAACCCACCCCATCTGCAGCTGATAAAGCAGTTACTAAACGCTTAACTGAAGCGTTAACGCTATTTAATATTAGTGTTCTGGACCACATCATTGTTGGTGTTGAAGGTTGTACTAGCTTTGCTGAGAGAGGGTTGATTTAGTTTTTAAGAGAGGGCTTTGCCCTCTCGTAATATGAGTAATTATCTATGAGTTCTGATTTATCTAAAATACCTACATCGATTGATGATTTTAAATTACTCCCGTGTTCTCGTGATATTGCTGATGTTGATTTTGTTGCTCCAGGTCCATTGGAAGTTAAAGCATTGCGGAATTTGATTGGCTTTAGCCAAAATGATTTAGCTAAATTTGTAGGAGTGACTTATAACCAGAGGAAAGGCTCTACAGCTGTGAGAAAGTGGGAAACTGTTTCAGGTAATGAGGCTAGACCCATCTCGCTATCAGCTTGGAAGCTTATGCAGATCAAGGCTGGTTTGATTGTCGTTGAGGTTATGTAAATTTAGAGCTTCTTTCTTTCGCTGTGCGATAAAACATTGGCCTCCCAGCACCTACGCCGTTCACAGCTTTCGTGACAAACATACTGCGTAAACACCAACACAGAATGTTTACCACTTCAGCTATTTCACCTGCTCCGGTACTCGCCACGCCCGAAGCCGGCCAATGTTCGGTGAATGCATTACGTTTTATTTTGGTATGTAGTTTGGTTGATGCCATTCATCCCTGCTGCGCAGGAATACCAGCGGCTTCCCATGCCCAAGCTTCTCCATAGACTGCACTAAATGCCCTGCAAAAAAACCGCAGAGTATTTAGTTTGCCTATTGCGTAGCTTCGGCACTCGCCACGCCCGAAGCCGCCGCTGGGTTGGTTTCGCGATTGGCTTGATTATTGTTGATGATTCTTTGGTGTGGTAACTGCTGGAACTGTATCGTTTATTATTAAGTTAATTTGATAATAGATGGATTCAGTCTCAAATATTTAAATCCAGTTAACCCCGCTTTCATAGCTTCTTTTTTTGCATCAGACTTACTAATAAATAGTGGAACATTGTGCAGTAACATCAAAATTTCATATATTGATTAAGTCTGTTTTTCTGTGATCATTTCTTCGTCTACATTCGATATTTCGTACGTGTCACGTTCCATTTCATATTCCCCACAACCGCTAACGAACCACATATCATTCACCCACAATGCAACCTCTCGCCTGATTCCATTAGATGTTTTAACACTCACCCAATAATGTCCGTTTTTCCTAACCATGTTCAAAGTTTCCTTCTCGTCAATTTCAGTGCGGTTATCACACTCGCGGCACCCGTAAAGTGACAGTTCATTATCAGGGTTAGCACCAATGAATTTTTGTTCAGTTTCCTGCTCACAATCGTGACAATAAATCCGCATATTCAATTTCCCATTATTAGTTAAATCATAAAGCGGCTACGTTTCTTAAATGACTTTAACCGCCTAACTCCGTTATCCCATAGGCCTGCATTCTTAATTAACGATGTCATTACACATCGATTTTCAATACCCTGTTATACAGGGTGAAAATGCTAATAATGAAAGCAATGATAAATAGTATCTTAAAGTACAGCATGTAATGGCTTCCTGCTAATCAATGACGCTTATATATTTAACTTGTGTGATAGGGCTGATACGAAATTAAGAACTAACACTTATCGACTCGGATTCTCAGAAATTGCGTATTTTAGCTTTTCATTTAAATTAATAGACCCTTGCTGTCTATTAAATATCTTTCGTAATAGCTTTAGCATACTGAGCTTATTTCGTTGATTTAGGTATTGATAATTATAGTTACGTACTGTCATTGATGACTTTCAAATACACTAATCTTTTATAGATATCACAAAATTACACTGTGATAGAGTGCTATTTATAGGTGTTTTGATAGAAGTAAACTTATGAATGGAGCTTTCTTGGTGGATAATTAGTTCGCTAGATTTGACGTAGCGAACCATTTTCACGAGCGGATCTTACATAACATGCGTTATGCGCAGTGAGATCGTAAGGGAAATGCATGTCATTAAATTTTTAATCTCAGTTTGCGTGGTTACCTTTTAGTTAACTTGGCTTGACTTATTTGTGGTTTGAGTTAAACTCAGTTTAACCATTGTTGCTTTAGAGGTTATATTGTGATTGATATTAAGTTAAGATTGAAAAATTTAAAAATGAACCAAGTTGACTTTGCTGCAAAATGTGGAGTTTCTGGTGTTCAAGTGTCTAAGTGGGTTAATGGCCATGCAGAAGTCCCTATTTATGCCCAAAACATTTTAAATCTGATTGAAAAAATAGGTCGTGATCAGCTTTTAGATAAGCTGACAAATTTAGCTAATATTTTAACTGACGGACATTATACGATATGTAAATTCACTACTAATTATCGAGTTGGGTTAGGAACTCCAGCAGATCGTGATTTTATTGATAAAATGGCTGAAGGTA